>CAYWAV010000006.1:54810-70690 GCA_964456225.1 uncultured Chitinophaga sp.
TGAACATTCGCATTCGACCAATCAATAATACACTCCATTCCGTCTCCACCCAAAGGTCTGTTCCAGCTTGTTCCACCATTCCATCTTGCTGTTCCATTATCTTGCCATCCCGTATTCAATAAGTTTACGTTTGTTGCAGACAATCCAATTCTGTATGCTTGAGAAATTTGTAACCCGTTGCTTAAATCAGACCAAGCTGTTCCACTAGTTGTTGTTCTGAAAAGACCACCATCACAACCTGCAAAAATAGTAGTTCCACTGCCTGGTAAATATTCAATCGCGTGTATATCGGCATGCACATATGGTGCTCCAGAGCCTGTCCACTCAGCATTTAATGTCCAACCTGTTCCACCATTTGTAGAGCGCCAAATATTAATTCCCCCCACCATCACTTGATCGGCATTTAAAGGAGAAACAGCAAGTGCTAAATCATACCAGCCTTGTCCGCCAGCAGAAGCACCTGTTCCTGAATATCCTAAAATATTCGGAGTTGTTGAGCGTGCAGTAAAGGTTGCACCATTATCTGTTGAACGGTATAAGCCTTGATATCCGTAAGCCGTATTTGCTGCTAACACATAAACATAACCTGTATTTGCTGCTGTAACAGCAACTGATAAACGTGAAACAGATGCTGCTGCTGGCAAACCTGTAGAGGTTGTTGCGAAAGTTGTTCCGGCATTTGTTGATCTATAAAATAGTGTTGTAGAAGTTGCATAAACGGTAGTTGTATCACCAGGACGAAATTCAATGTCTTTCATGTTTGCAACAGCCGAAGCAATTTGTGTCCAAGCAACACCCGCATTACGCGAACGATAAACGCCATTGCTAGTTGCAGCAAAAATTGTGTTCGGATTTTGTGGGTTGATTAATAATCGACTGATGGTTCTTCCTTGTGTGATCAACCATGTTAAGCCTGTAGGGTTCCATGTCGTTCCGCCATCTGTTGTTTTTAAAACACCAATAGAATAAGTATCCTGTGCCTCTCCATCACCGGTAGCAAGGTATTGAATCAATGGATTGGTTGGGTGAATAGCTAAATCGGTTGTTCCGATAACCGCTAAGTTGTCTGTTTGTGTTGCCCAAGTTGTTCCGCTGTTTGTGCTTTTCCAAAGTCCTCCACCAGGAGAACCAACATAAATTGTTGTAGAAGCTAATGGATCAAATCTCACAAAATTAAGACGTCCAGCGCCTCCACCACCAGAAGGGATAGAGGTTGTTGGACCAATGATGGTCCAGTTTGCAGCCATTGTAGTTGGTGTGCCTCCAGGCCCACCAGCTCTTGTTCCGCTTGCTGCTCCTCCTGCATAAAAATTATCTAAATATTCGTTCCAGGCAGCCGTCATTACAGAGCGATCTCCGGAAGGGTACAACCGAGGAGTCATGTAGTTTTCCCAACGTTTGTAGGCTTTCCAGCCACCCGACATTTTCCCTTTTTGCAATTCCAACGGAACAGTTGTTGGAACGGCTCCCCCTTTTATAGGAATAGTAGATTTGGGAGTAGTGCTTGGGAGTTTTGCCCTAGAAGCTTCTTTTAGTTTTTCGGCTTCTCTAAACTTGGGTTCAGTATCTTTATAATAATCGTTAAATGTTTTTTGAACATCATAAAAATTGACGTTCGGATCTTGCATTTTTTCAACCCATGTTTGGGAATAGGTTGTTTTTACGGCACTTGTAAGCGCAACGATAAAAGAAAAAAGTATTAATTTTTTCATTGTTAGGGGTTTAGAGAGATTTAATTGTAACGAACATAGTCCATAGTTTTCAAATAAACAAGCATTTCAACTTGTTTTAGATAAATGCCCTCTTTGGGGAGGTTAACTTATTTCGATTTAAATCAAACATAGAATCGAAATTATCTTTTTACAAACCAAAATTGAAACATTCTTTGCAGTTGAAACATAAAAATTATTATCAAAACGTCTTTAAATAAAGCCTTACAGCTAAAATGGAATTACTTTGCGAATCTCTTTTTTACCAAATTCTAAAACTACTTTAACAATCGGATGTTGATTACTTTATACCAAGCAGATAAAATAGCCGTTTTTGTTTTATAGTTTTATGGCGAAACTAAACCGCTTTTCTAGAGTATAACCCGATAGGGTAATATTGAAAATGTATAGTTTGTCGAATATCAACCTATAAAATCGTTCTGTTTATGGTGAAAGAGAAAAAAATTTTCGTTCTTGATACTTCTGTTATTATCTACGACCACATGGCCGCTAAAAGTTTCAAAGAACATGATGTGGTCATTCCAATAACTGTTTTAGAAGAGCTCGACAACTTCAAGAAGGGCAACGACACCAAAAATTTCGCAGCACGAGAGTTCACTCGATATATTGATAAGATATCTAATGGCATCATTCTCCAAGATTGGATAAACATCAATGGCAAAGGCCATGGGATGATAAAAATTGAAATGCATCAGGATTCTAAAATCGATGCAGAAAAAGTTTTTGGTGAAAGAAAAGCCGATCATCGTATTTTAAACACAGCACTTTATCTTTCTGAAAAACATCCGGACAGAAAAGTGGTGATGGTTACGAAAGATATTAATCTTCGCATCAAAGCAAAATCGCTTGGATTGAATGCGGAAGATTATGAGACCGGAAAAATCAAAGATGTTAACGAACAACTTTATACTGGAAGAAGCGAAATTCAAAAAGTTTCTACCGAAGTCATCAACGAAATCTATGAAAAAGGATTTTGCGACCCTTCTGTTTTATTAAAAAAACAAAAGCCTACTTCCAATCATTTTTACGTTTTAAAAAATGGAACCAAATCGGTACTCGCTTCTTATAGTCCGAGTAAAGATACTTTAGAGCGCGTTAAAAAAGTAACTGCGTTTGGTGTGAATCCTCGTAATGCAGAACAAGCTTTTGCGTTGGATGCGATTATGAATCCGGAAATAAAACTGGTTTCGATTCAAGGTGTTGCAGGAACCGGAAAAACATTGTTATCATTGGCTGGAGCGCTAGAGCAACGCAGAACATTTCATCAAATTTATTTAGCACGACCAATTGTTCCTTTGAGTAATAAAGACATTGGATATTTACCTGGAGATATTAAATCGAAATTGAATCCATACATGGAACCATTGTGGGATAATTTGAAATTTATTAAAAATCAGTTTACTGAAAAAGATAAAGAGTACAAACAAATTACCGAAATGGTTGAACACGAAAAATTAGTTGTTTGTCCACTTGCCTATATTCGCGGAAGAAGTTTATCCGATGTGTTTTTTATTGTAGATGAAGCACAAAATTTGACTCCACACGAAGTGAAAACAATTATTTCGCGCGCGGGCGAAAACACAAAAATGATTTTCACTGGTGATATTCATCAAATTGATACCCCTTATTTGGATACACAAAGTAATGGGTTGTCCTACTTAATTGATAAATTAAAAAATCAATCTTTGTATGCACATATTACTTTAGAAAAAGGTGAGCGTTCGGAATTGGCGAATTTGGCGAACGAGTTTTTGTAGGCCCATCCCCTTTCCCCTTCCCTTTGGGAAGGGGTCATTTTTATAAAAAATATTTTAGTTGAATAAAAAACACCCAGAGGGGTTACTTACTCTGGATGTTTTTCTTTCTGTGAAATTAAATAGTAATTAATCTACAATCACCACTTTTTTAGTTTCTGTTCCATTTGCATTTGAAATGGTAAAGAAATAATTTCCTGCTGAGAAGCTTGATTTATCAAAGCTTATCACGTGAGGCCCTTTTGATTGATTTTCGTTTACAATTGTCTTAATCATTTTTCCAGTAACATCAAACAATTCAATTTTCACATTTCCTTGCTCCGCGATTTCATATTTTATTTCCGCAGTTTTAGCAATTGGATTTGGAGAAACAGAGAACTGAAATGCATCGGTTGAAGATTCATTTACAGAAGTTGTTGTTCCAAAATAATAGTAAGTCGTATTGTTACCACTACCGGAATTAGGAACACCCAATGTGTCGGTCAAAACATTGTAAAAAATATCTGCCGGACTGCTTAATCCCATTCCAGTGCCTACGGCTGTTGTGGGCGTTGTAAAAGTATTGTTATAACGTGTAATTCTTGTTGGGCTCCAAGAAGATAAATAATAATTTCCAGATCCATCTTTTGTAATTCCGTCTACGCTGCTTAATCCAGATGATGCGACCAAAGTAGAAACGGTAGAATCGCTTAAAGAAACCGCTTTTATTGCTCCAGTCCATTGAACAAAAACACAACGGTTATTAGCTTGATCGTAAACGATTCCATTTGGACTTGTTATGCCGCTTGGAACAAATTGATTGAATTGGCGCGTATTTGTGTTGAATCGATAGATTTTGTTACCACTATAATCTGTTATATAAAGGTTTCCTATTGCATCGTGAGTGATTCCATTTAAAAAGCTCCCACCTAAACTTGTAGCAAAAACCAATGCTGCTGTATTAATATTATAAGCTCTCAAACTTCCTCCGGCACAAGCATAAAGTGTGTCACCAACAATTTCCAATCCATGAGGCCCTCCTCCAGAAAAGCCCGTTGATACAAAAACAGCAATCGCGCCAGTTGCACTATTGCGCGTTAAAATGTTGTTTCCTCCATTGTTTGCAATAAACCAGCGGTTATTTGCATAATCAAATTCAATGCTTTCTGGACTATTATAGGCTTGAGAAAATGCGATTGTAGAAGTAAAAACGGCAAATACGATTGTAAGAATTTTTTTCATTTTGTGTAAATTTTAGCTTTTAGTGACTTTTTCTAGTTCCATTCCACAAACCGAACATTGTCCTGGTTTATCTTGTATTTCTTCGGTACATTTCATTGGGCATTGATAGTGCTCTGTTACTACTTCTGCTGGTGTTTCCTGCTTCTTTTCTTCGCTTCCACAAGCAACAATTGCAACTGAACCAAAAGTTAGTGCAACTAACAGGATTAAGGTGTTTTTCTTCATTTTGATAAAATAAAATTATTAATTATTCACTAAATTACATATTTTTATGGGGGAATGAAATAAAATTGAAACTAATAATTATATTTGTCGTTAACATACATTCAAAATACATTTTTCTATAATGAAAAAATTAATCTTTTTACTTTTATTATGTTTCGGACTGAGCTCTCTTGGGTTTTCTCAGGCGGCAGGAAAAGGAGGCGCAGAAAAAGGGTCTGAGTCGAAAGTCAAACCACGCGGACAAATGCGTCACTTCGATAGACAGAAAAAAGATAGAAAGATGAAGCATAACGGAACGACTTACAAGAAGAAAAAGTCGGAACACAAAGTGGATGGGGATGGTTTTAGTAATTCTCCGAAAAAAAGAAGAAGAAGAAAATAATTCAATAATTATAAAAAATCCCTTCCCGTTAAAAACGGGAAGGGATTTTTATTTTACTGGATGGCGAACTCTGCGTTGATAGTATAGTTGAGTTTTATAGTTTTGTCACCGATTATGTTTTCTATTATACCGCCATCCGATCCTCCAAAACTTGCTGACTGAGAGATTGTATGGTTGTATGTATTCGAATAATTGTTATACTCTCTTCCGTTGCGAGTTCCATCATCAACAGCAACAAAACCTGATTTTTCCTCGATATTAATTGCTTTCCCCGCTTTTTCTCCGATTGCGTCTAACAAATAAGTTGCTTTTTCTTTTGCTGCTTTTATCGCATTAATTTTTATTTGTTTTTTGTATTCATCCATTTTGCTGTGTGAATATTTGCTTACAAAAGCTTTGCTAATTCCCAACGAATCCATGACAGAGTATAACTGATAAACTTGTTGCGAATTTTTAAATTTCACATCATAGCTTTTTGTAATTACTTCGTCTTTGTTTTTGCGTTTCATACTCAACACATATGCGCTCATATTGTCCATCTTGATGTCTTTTTTATCAGTAGCCGTAACCTTTTCAATAAAGTTCACCAGGTTCTTTTCCAAGTCTTCGATGGTCATTTTCTTTTTCTCTTTGTTGGTATATTCTCTCAGAGTTACCGACATATAAATTTCATCGGGAACAATTTCCATTTCAGCCGTTCCAATTACTTTGATAGTGTTTTTTGTGTCTTGCGCTTTTGTTGTAAGAGCAACTGCAAGAATTACGGATAGAATTAAGATTGTTTTTTTCATGTTTTTTTTAAAGATTATTATTTCCAAAGTTCAACGTTAATTTTAGATTCTAAATTGTTTTCAATTGCATCAGGAAGGGCTGGGAAAAAGTTAATTTGTGTTAAACGCTCAACAGAATCAATTGTAACTGCAAAATCAAAAATGCTCTGTTTGCTTCCCTCGTTTGGCATTACAAATGCAATTGCTTTTTTCTCTTCTCCTCGAACATCCAAAATAACTTTGTAATAATATTTTGGAACGGCTACTTTATTTTTTTCTCCAATCGTTGCTAATCCTTTTTCTAAAACACCTGCTGTTACAATGTATAATTCTTCTTCTTTTTTAGCCCATTCACGAACCTGAGACTCTAATATTTTCCAAATTCCACGATTGAACTTTGGGTCTTGCGGGCTCATATTACTCATATAAAAAGACTCACTCATGGCGGTTTCACTCCAGGCCATATCGCCTGCCGGACAAAGATGTCCGCGATCATAACCCGATTTTTTATAATCTTCCGGAACAGCAGAACCCGTTTTTATTGCTTTGTCTTCCCGAAAATTATCTTTGCGTTCTTCTTCGTTGTTATTGCACATTTCTGCTGTTAAACGGTATGCCACCCATTTTGCCTGCTCAAACTTATCGTCATAACAAAGCGCATATCCTAAATGCTTTACAACCTGTTCCTTTTTTTTGAATTTTGGATAAAAGGTTTTCGAAAAATTTTTGATCGTATCTGAAACAATTATTTGACATGGTCTTTCCCTTGATCCCTTTTTAACGGAATTTAAATTCCCGGCATAAGAAATAACTAAAATTGGAAGGAATATCCTTAAAAATAGCATAACTTTACTTATATAATTTCTGCTTAAAGATAGATTAAAAAATGAAAACCCTATACCTCATTCGTCACGCAAAATCGGATTGGTCGATTGACCACCTTTTGGATATTGACCGCCCTTTAAACGAAAGGGGATATGCCGATGCGCACAAAATGAGTTTGATTTTAAAAGAAAAAAAGGTTGTTCCTGATTTGATAATCAGCAGTCCGGCAGTAAGAGCTATTTCAACCACTTTGATTTTTTGTAGAACATTTAATTACGATCCAAAATCCATTTTAATCAACAAAAATTTGTATGATGCCTCTGTGAAAGAGTACATCCATGCAATTTCTAAAATAGAAAACAAACATCAAATTGTTTTTTTATTTGGTCACAATCCAACTATTACAAATACTGCTAATGAATTAACCAACGCATTAACCGAGGAAATGCCCACTTGCTGTATCGCGGGGATAAATTCAAACACCGATGCTTGGGATTCGTTTGTAAAAAACAATAACACTTTATCTTACTTTGATTTCCCGAAAAACCATAGCTAGTGCTCGGTTAATAAATTGTTAAGATTTTGAAAAGCCGTTGCTTGTTGTATAATTTTTCACACTTTTAAACATCAAAGCCCTTCGCTAAATGTTGTGGTAAACAAAACTAAAAACTATGAATAAGAAAGAACTCCGAAAAAGCCTTGAGCTTGAATTATTAAAAACAATTGAACTTGTTTTAAATAAACAAAATTCAGAAGTAGCAAAAAAAATTCGCAAAACATCTTCTGAGGCAAGTAAAACAATTGCTAAAAAGTTTTATAAATCTCAGAAGACAAAAAGCAAAGTGGTTAAAAAAGCAAAAACAATTAGCAAGGCAAAGCCTAAAACCACAGCTAAACCTGCGCCTGCTGTTAAGAAGGCTAAAAGAAAAAAATAAATTTTGTACCTTAGTGGTGTTATTTTTTGTGTTGTATGACTAAGAAAGGTATTGTTTTAATTAACAGAGAATTAAGTTGGTTGGCTTTTAACGAACGTGTTTTGCAAGAAGCCGAAGACAAAACGGTTCCCCTAATCGAACGATTAAAGTTTTTGGGAATTTATTCCAACAACCGCGATGAATTTTTTCGGGTTCGTGTTGCTACGCTCAAACGCGTTGTAAAACATCAGAAAAAGGCAGAAGAAATGATGGGCGAAAATCCGGTACGCCTTTTAGATAAAATCCAAAAAGCCGTTATTGTCCAACAAGAAAAATTTGAACGCACGTATCAGCTTATCATCAAAGAATTAAAAAAGAAAAACATATCGATTGTTAGCGAAAAGCAATTGACTCCCATCCAAGGAGCTTTTATTAAAGACTATTTCAGAGAAAAAGTAAAGCCCTCTCTTTTTCCTATTATGTTGGACAACAGCACTCCTTTCCCCTATTTAAAGGATCGCTTAGGCTATTTGATTGTCAAGCTTGGAAAAACAGACAAGACAAAAAAAAGCAAGTTTGCCATCATTGAGGTTCCAACAGATAACATTTCACGATTTTTGGTTTTGCCCAAAGACAAGGATAAAAATTTTATTATTTTGTTGGACGATGTTATTCGTTTTTGTCTGGACGATATTTTTCAAAATTTTGAATACGATTATGTAAAGGCATACAACATTAAATTAACGCGCGATGCGGAAATTAATATTGATAATGATTTGTCGAAAAGCTTTGTCGAAAAAATTTCTAAAGGATTAAAAGCACGCAAAAAGGGGCAACCTGTAAGATTGGTATACGACAGCGCAATTGCTCCCGACATGCTTGATTTTGTTATGAAAAAAGTGAAGCTAGGGAAAGAAGACAATCCAATTCCCGGTGGACGTTACCACAATTTCAAAGATTTTATTTCCTTCCCAAATGTGGGTCATCCCGATTTGAGTTATAAAAAAATCAAGCCAGTAAAACATCCTGCTTTAAAAGATCAATCTTCTATCATCAAAATAATTAAGAAGAAAGACGTGTTGCTCACTTACCCATATCAATCGTTTGACCATATTATTGATTTTTTACGAGAAGCTTCCATCGACCCAAAAGTGCAAAGTATAAAAATTACTTTGTATCGTGTTGCAAAAAACTCTAGCATCGTTCAAGCGTTAATCAATGCATTAAAAAATGGAAAACAAGTTACTGCTGTAATTGAATTACAAGCACGCTTTGATGAAGAGGCAAATATATATTGGTCCGACAAATTAAAAGAAGAAGGCGCTAATGTAATTTACGGTGTTCCAGGATTAAAAATACATTCTAAAATGTTTTTAATTACTCGAAAAGAGTCTGGAACAATCAATCACTATGCACACATCGGAACAGGTAATTTTAATGGTGATACTGCAAAAGTATATACCGATCACACATTGCTTACATCCAACAGTGAACTTACAGAAGAAGTAGAGAAGGTTTTTAATTTCTATTCCGACAATTTTAAGGGTGGTTCTTACAAACATTTGCTTGTCTCTCCATTTTACATGAGGAAACGACTGGTACAACTTATCAACAAAGAAATTCAAAATGCAAAAGCCAACAAACCTGCGTCTATCATTTTGAAATTAAACAATTTAGTGGATGTTGATATGATTCGAAAGCTTTACGAAGCCAGTTCCGAAGGGGTGCAAATAAAATTAATAGTGCGCGGAATTTGCTCTCTGGTAGCAGGAATTAAAGGTTTCAGTGAAAACATTGAAGCCATTAGTATCGTAGATAAATATTTAGAGCACAGCAGAGTGTTCATATTTCATAACAATGGCGAAGAGAAATACTTTATATCTTCGGCAGACTGGATGACTCGAAATTTAGATCATCGTTCGGAAGTTGCTGTTCCTATTTATGACAAACAAATTCAACAGCAGTTGCGAAAAATTATTGATTTGCTTTGGCAGGATAACACAAAAGCGCGTTTGTTGGGAAGCACTCAAAACAACGAATATCGCAAAGCGCTAGGGAAAGGCAAAGTGAGGGCACAGGAAGAAATTTTTAGTTTATTAAAATCTAGAAGAAGTTTACAATATTGAAATTTGCCGCAATAGATATAGGATCCAATGCCGTTCGTTTATTGTTTTGTAATGTTTACGAAGACAATGGCAAAACGTATTATAAAAAAGCGGAATTAATTCGTGTTCCTATTCGTTTAGGAGAAGACTCCTTTCTTCATAAAAAAATTTCTGTAAAAAAAGCCGATAAACTTGTTACTGCCATGAAAGCGTTTAAACATTTAATAGATGTTTACGATGCTGTTGATTATCGTGCTTGTGCAACGTCTGCTATGCGAGATGCAGAAAATGGCTACGATGTTGTTGCGCGGGTGAGAAAAGAAGCAGGAATTAAAATTGAGATTATTGATGGTAAAACAGAAGCAGATATTATTTTTTCCAATCACATTGAAGAGCATTTAGATAAAGCAAACAACTATTTGTATGTTGATATCGGAGGAGGAAGTACAGAAATTACTTTGTTTTCTAAAAACAAAGTGGTGGTTTCACAATCATTCAATATTGGAACGATTAGAATGTTGCACGAACAAATCGACAAAGAATATTGGGCCTATTTTAAAAACTGGGTGAAGGAACAAACAGATGGATATAAGCCACTTATTGCAATTGGTTCCGGTGGAAACATTAATAAGCTTTTTAAAATGATTGGCAGAAAACCAAATAAGGCCATTTCTACATTAAAAATAAAAAGTCTTTATGAAGTACTAGAATCCTATACGTACGAAGAGCGTATGCAGGTGTTCGGTTTAAATCCGGATCGTGCTGACGTAATTATTCCTGCTTCAAAAATTTTATTGAGTGTATTAAAGAAAGCCGATATTGAAAGAGTGCTTGTTCCTCAAATTGGTTTGTCGGATGGTATTGTTCATCAATTGTATGAAAAATATTTGGAGAAACAAGCGGAGAAGGTTTAGTTTATTCCCTTAAATATTTTTTCCATTCATCCGTCTCCGCAATCATCTTAATCGTTTGATTTCGTTCTTGCAAAAAATGTTTCATATAATTGGTAAGGACTAAAAAGTTAAACAACCTTCCATAAATTCCAAAGGGTGATTCGAAAATAAAAACATCTTTCATAATTGTTTTGCCGCTTTCTTCTTCAAACAAATGTTGATGTTGAATACTTTTAAACGCTCCTTCTAACATTCTGTCTTCAAACATAAAAGGAGAGTTCATTTCAGAAATTTCGGAAGTGAGTGTTTGTGTAATTCCAAAATGTTTTGCTTTCCAAGTAACGGTTTCTCCTTTATTAATCAAGCCACTGCGCACACCTGCAATTACTTCCTCGTTTGTTCGTGCGGATGTATGTTGGTGCAAATCAATGCTTCTGGCTAAATCGAAGCATCGCTTAATTGGTGCATTGATGATTGTTGTAATAATTATTTCAGGCATAAGTGTTTCGAGTCAAAAGGGTTCAAACACATAGAAACATAGACAAAGGCTTTCTTACTTGTTTTTTTACATAGAAAATAAAATTTAAAACATAGAGATTCGTTACACAAGTCGGATAGTCTTTTGTGAAGCAAAACTTCAGCCTATGAAAATGCGGGATAACACTTTTTTTATTTAATAAAACTAAGTTTCTATGTGTTAAAAATTAAGCAGCACAGAGGTCTTTTAATGTCTTTTCCACTGTCGGATATTTAAATACAAAACCTTCGTTTAGTAATTTTGTGGGAACGACTCTTCTGCTTTTTAAAATAAGTTCGGTTTCGGTTTTTATAAAAAAGGCTCCTATTTCCAACATCCATTTCATGGCTGGCAATCCAATTTTTACATTCAATTGTTTTCGGAAAAGTGCCATAAACTCTTTGTTTGGAAGCGGATTAGGGGAAGCAAAATTATATGCTCCGGAAGCTTTTTCATTCTGTATCAAATGTTCCACTGCATTTAAAAAATCCTCTTCGTGAATCCAGCTGATGAATTGTTTTCCGTCTCCCATTTTTCCACCCAATCCTGCTTTCACCAATTTTGTCATAACAGGTAAAACGCCACCACCCTTTCCCATTACCATAGAAATACGCATGGCAATTTTTCTTGTTTTGGGATTGTTGATTTCGTTAAATGTTTTTTCCCAGATTTGACACACTCTAACAGAAAATCCTTCGCCAATTTCTCCAGTAAATTCATCCATCGCCCTATCTTCCGCATCACGATAGATTGTTGCGGAGGCGGAGTTCAACCAAATTTTAGGAGGGTTGTTTGTTTTGTTTATGGCTTCTCCTAGTACTTTTGTTGCATCTACCCGAGATGATATTATTTCTGCTTTGTTTTTTTCATTGTATCTACAATCCACACTTTTTCCTGTAAGATTAATTAATACATCTGCTCCTTCTAATTCTTTTGTCCATTCACCAATTGTTTTTCCGTCCCATTGAATGTAACTTGTTTTTCCTTCTTTACGATCTCTTCCTCTTGTAAACACAATTATTTCTGTGTTTTGTTTACTGAATCTATCGATGATTGCTTGGCCGAGGAAACCTGTTCCTCCAGCCAAAATAAGTTTAGTTATTTTCATATTACATTTCTTTTATTGTTAAATCTTTAGGCGCAACATAGTGTGTTTGTGTGCGTGGCTTAGAACCGCTTCTTAAAATTAACAAAAGAAACAAGTTGATGAACAACATCATTCCTAAAAGTAAAATAAAAGAGCCCAATTTATAGCTCAACACTTCAATCATACTTTGAGTGTTGTTAACTTGTTCCTGAACGTTTTGACCAATTAACTGATCGTATTTCCAACTTGGAACAATTTCTAATTTAATGATTGCAAATCCCAAGCTGATTAAATAAAACCCAACTTGTAATAATTTGTTTACAGAAACGGCTAATTCATTTTGTCCGTGGAAAATATCCACTAAAAATACTTTTCCGTTGGTGTGTAGGGTGCGAGCCACCCAAATGGTTAGCGCAACTGCAATTGGCAGGTAGATGCTGTAGGCGAGTACAATGTAGTCCATGATTTCTAGTTTTTATTGGTTAGTATTAGTTGATTTTTTGTTTTTTCCGATGAAAATTAACGTGAGGATATTAATAAAATGCATAATTCCGAGTGTTAACAGCATTGCTCCAACCTTAAGACTCAATACATTTAATAGTTGTATTGGAGATTCTACTTTTTCCCAAATTTTTAATGCAATGACGGTATAACCAATGTTGGTGAGATAATAACCAGTCAAGAGAAATTTATTTACTGCGTCTGCCACCATTTCGTTTCCAGAAAATGTGTTAACTAAAAATGGACGGCCACCTTTATATAAAACCATTCCAACATACAACACAACAAAAAGTAATATCAAAAAGTAAAAGATATATGTGAGTATGTTGTAATTCATTTTTTCAGAACTTTCAATAATTATTGAAACATGTAAACAAATTTTTTTACCTCATTAATTTCATAAAAGAACCAACCAACCAGTTTTCATCTGCTTTAATCATTGTTTCTAGTGTTCTATCAGCTTTTTTGGTAAAGCGTTCTATTTCTTCGATGGTATCAACAAATGCTTTAACGTTTTTATCACGCTTGTCTCCCTCTACTTTTTTCACCTCATCCAACACTTTAAATATGGGTTCTAATTCACGTTTTCTTCTCTCCTTCGCTATTTGTTTGAACACTTTCCAAATGTCTTTTTCTGCAACAAAAAATTCTTTACGTTCGCCCGATCTTGTTTCTTTAAAAACCAAACCCCAATCAATTAATGTTCTTACATTCATGTTGGTGTTTCCTCTTGAAATAGTCAACTCTTCCATAATGTCTTCTGCGCTTAATGCTTCCGGTGAAACCAATAACAAAGCATGCACCTGCGCCATGGTGCGGTTAATTCCCCAGCTAGTCCCCAATGTTCCCCAAGCGTTGATGAATTTTTCTTTACTTTCTATTAGTTTCATTTCTTTAATATTCTGATACAAATCTACAACTATTATTAAACTTTCAAAACTTTCTGAAAGCTCATTCTTGTTTTTTTATAAAAAATCCGGAGACAACTGCTCCGGACTCTTTTTTATTTGTTTATCAATTGAACAAATCCTGTAGCATCATATTCTTTGTTATCATAACCTATTCCTTTTATAACGTAATAATAAGTTCCGTCTTCTGCCTCTTTTCCGTTGATCTTTCCATCCCAACCCATTGTTGGAGCACCGCTCCATTCGCCTACTTTTTTACCCCAACGATTATACATCGTTCCGCTTAGTTCTTTTAGTCCTGTAGAAATAACTACAAACATATCGTTGTGATTATCGCCATTTGGAGTAAATACGTTTGGAACAGTCATTATAGCCTGATCAAACACTTCTATTGTAATCGTTGCTGTATCTGAACAAGCAAGTGAACCATTGTATGCAATTAAGGTAATTGTATACGTTCCGTTAGCATTGTAAGCCGTTGATGGATTAGTTAAGATAGAAACTGTGCCATTATCAAAATCCCAAATAAAATCACTTGAACCCGATGAACCATTTGTAATATTAACCGTAAGCGGACTAACACCTGATGTTGGACTAGCTGTAAACGCTGCATTTACACCCAATACACTATTCACAAAAACCGTTTGTGTAGAAGTACAACCTGCTGCATCCGTTACCGTTAGTGTATAAGAACCTGAGGCAAGTCCAGTAAACGTTGTTGATGTTTGTTGTGCCCCTCCATTCAATGAATAAGTGAATGGTGCGCTGCCACCTGTTACAGCGCCTGCAGTAACTGAACCGTCCATTTCTCCGCATGTTGCATTCGTTGTTGTTGCAGTAGCCATCAACAATACGTTATTAACTGATACTGTTACAGAAGCTGTATTTGTACAAAATCCGTTTGATACTGTTACAGTATAAGTTGTTGTGGCAGCTGGTGTAGCTGTTGGTGTAGCAGATGTTGTGCTGCTTAATCCTGTTGACGGACTCCAAGAATATGTTCCTCCGCCACCTGCGGTTAACACCGTTGACGCACCATTACAGATAGTGACGCTAGCACTTGTTGTTGCCGTTGGAACCGTATTTACAGTAATTACAACTGTTGATGTTGCAGTACAGCCGCTTCCATTTGTAACGGTAACAGTATATGTCGTAGTAGCTGCTGGTGTAGCAACTGGGTTAGAAATAATAGAACTGCTTAAAGAACCCGATGGTGACCAAGAATATGTTCCACCTCCACTTGCTACCAATGTTGTTGAAGAACCATTACAGATACTTGCTGCTGATCCTGCACTGGAAACTGGTAAAGCGTTAACCGTTACAGTTACCGTATTAGAAGACGAACATCCATTTACATCTGTTCCTACTACCGTATATGTTGTTGTGCTTGTTGCAGAAGAAGTTGGTGTTGCCGTAGTTGAACCGGTTAAAGAACCAGCCGGACTCCAAACAAAACCAATACCGCCTGATGCACCCAACGTTGTAGTTGTTCCTGTACAAATCGAAACAGGACTTCCTGCATTAATTGCAGGCAATGCGTTTACATTTATTGTTACAAAAGCCGTGTCGCTACAACCTATTCCTGCTGTTCCAATTACAGTATAAGTTGTGGTTGCTATTGGAGTTGCTATTGGATTTGAAATTGTTGAACTGCTTAATGATCCTGCTGGTGACCAAGTATAGCTTGTTGCGCCTGTTCCATTTAATGTTGTTGATGTCCCATTACAGATAGTTGCACTTGTACTACTTGCTGCCACAACGATTCCGCTAACAGTTATTGTTACCATGTCGGTTGATGAACAACCATTTACATCGGTACCAATTACAGTATATGTTGTAGCGGATGATGGCGAAGCAACTGGATTTGCAATTGTTGAACTGCTCAAAGATCCCGCAGGGCTCCAAGAATAATTTGCACCACCTATTGCATTTAATGTTGTACTTGCACCCGGACAAATGCTTAAGCTTGCACCTGCATCTATTGTGGGCAAAGGATTTACGGTTATCGTAACACTGTCTGTTGATGAACATCCATTTCCATCTGTTCC
>CAYWAV010000006.1:70790-81865 GCA_964456225.1 uncultured Chitinophaga sp.
GTATAGGTTGTTGTTGTTGTTGGCGTTGCTACTGGTGTTGCAATAGCCGGATTATCAAGTGTTGCAGCGGGTAACCAAGAATAGCTTGCCCCACCTCCTGCCGTTAATGTTGTATTTCCTCCAATACAAATTGCAGGACTTCCGCTTGTTGCAGTCACTGAAATTGGAGTTACAGTAATGGTTACAATATCTGTAGAAGAACATGCATTTAAATCACTTCCTGTAACAGTGTATGTTGTTGTTGAAGCTGGTGTTGCAACAGGATTTGAAATTGCTGCATTGTCGAGCGATGCAGCCGGTGTCCAAATATAATTTGTCCCGCCCGTTGCATTTAAAGTTGTACTCGAACCAGGACAGATAGTCAAGCTTGTTCCTGCATCTATCAGTGGCAAAGGATTAACGGTTATCATAACACTGTCTGTTGACGAACATCCGTTTCCATCTGTTCCAACCATTGTATATGTTGTTGTTGTTGTTGCGCTGGAAACAGGATTTGAAATTGTTGAACTACTCAACGATCCCGATGGAGACCACGCATATCCTGTTGCACCCGTTCCGTTTAATGTTGTTGTGCTGCCTGTACATATTGCAGTTGCTGCGCCTGCATCAACTGTTGGTAAAGGGTTTACAGTTACTGTTACAACAGAAGTAGAAGTACATGCCAATACTCCTTGACTTACAGTAACAGTGTAAGATGTGGTACTAGCCGGACTTGCAATTGGGTTTGCAATTGCAGGATTGCTTAATCCTGTTGCAGGGCTCCACGAATAAGTTGAGCCTCCCGAAGCATTTAATGTTGTTGAAGAGCCCAAACAAATTGCTACACCAGCTCCTGCATTTGCAATTGGGTCTGCAATTGCAATCGTTACTGTATCTGTTCCGGTACATCCAAAAGCATCCATCACAGAAACGGTGTATGTTGTTGTTGCGCTTGGTGTAGCAACAGGATTTGAAATGGCCGGATTGCTTAAACTTCCTCCAGGAGACCAACTATAGCTTGTTGCTGCGCCTGATGTAGCATTCAAACTTGCTGATTGACCCGAACAGATCTGAGTGTAGGCTCCTGCATCTACAGATACATTGGCAGAAATAACTTCTACCGTGTCTTTGTTTGTTGCTGCACCTGTTGGACAACCATTTAAATCAACCACCTCTGCATAATAATACTGTGGAGATGTTGGAGGAGTTACCGTTATTGGAGAGCCTGTTCCAATCAACGTATTTGCTGGTAAAATATACCAGTTAATTTGGTAAGCAGGTGTTCCGTTTGGGGTATATCTCCACCCTTCATTTGTAGCCGTCCACGCAGTACTATTTCTTCCTGGGACTGTAAACGCAACAGTTCCGGCCGCATTGTGAACCCCCTGAACTGCAGTTCCTCCGGCCCAAGCCAAACAGTTTGGTTTTGTCTCAATATAATTTTCTATAAGATTAGAGGTTTCATATATTATAATTTGAAATCTTCCCAAAGTTGTTGTACAGGAAAACATCGGACAATTATTCCATGAAACAACAAGTCTTCTGTTGGGTGCTGTTCCTAGTGTTTGATAATTAATATATGGTCCGCCAGCAATTCCCGGGTGCCAATCTTGCCATGGTCCCATGATACAATTCTTTGGAACCGTTCCAGCTGATGAAGGAACAGTTGCTGATGTATATGTTGTTGGTTGCGGAGTAAAGGCAACCCAACCATTTGAGCCTATATAAAAATTCGTGTAGTTGGTCCCAAAAAAGCAAAATGTAAATCCAACTGGAAGGGCTCCTGTTTGTGAGTCATCCGATAATGTAACAAAAGTTCCTGTGTTGTACGGATTCGGAGTGTATGCAACGGACGTTATTGCATAGCTGTCTGTTGGTAAGCTGCCGCCACCTCCACCGGGAGTGACAACCGCTGTGAGTGTTGCGGTGCCTCCTGCACAAATCGTTTGTGTTTCAGGTGAGGCGTCAATCGTTTGTGAGTATAATTTGTTGATTCCAAAAAATAATACTGCTAAAAAAAGTAATTTTTTATTCATTTTCTTTCCTGTGTTCCTTTAATTACACAAAGGTAGTAAGAGCTTTTTGTCTTTTCATTTTTTTAGTCGAATTGTTAAAAAAAAACCCTCAAATAAGTTATTTGAGGGTTTAATTTTTTGCTTTAAAATTATTTATGTCCCAAAAGCTGCAAATAGCCTTTGGCATCGAATTGTTTTCCATTAATGGATTCGGCTTTTACGATGTAGAAATAGGTTCCATCCGTTGAATCTCCTCCATCCCAACTCTTGGTGATGTCTTCTGATTCAAACACTTTTGCACCCCAACGGTTGTAAATAGAAATGGAGAATGTTTTTATGCCGTTAGCTGAAATCATAAAGAAATCATTGTTTCCATCGCCATTCGGTGTAAACACGTTTGGAATAGCTAAATCACAATCCAAAATAACATCTACAACAACTGTATCTACTGTTACAAATCCACAAGCATCCACAACCAAAACTTGATAAGTATTTGTTGATGGCATTGTTGGATTAACTATTGCAGAAGAAGAACTGGGGTTTTGAATAGAATCTGCAGCATACCCAGAAATGATTGTCCAAGAATAACTATTACTACCAAAACCACCATTAGAAGAAGATGCAAGATTAAATGGTGCACCTACGCAGACCTCTTGGTTTGCTCCCGCAGTAACACTTAATGGTGACACAACTGGAACAAAAACGGTGACACTATCAACTCCAGCACCGGCAGCACATTGACTTGTTCCAGAAACAGTATATGTTGTTGTTGTAAGTGGACTCGCTGTTGGATTTGCAATTAATGGATTTGATAATGTTGCGCCAGGAGACCATACAAATTGTGTTGCGCCTGTTGCATTTAAATTTGTTGGTGAACCCGGACAAATTGTATCATTCAATCCAGCATCAACGGAAAGTGAAGTTACGTTAGCAAGCACATCTACAAAAGCTGTATCTAAACAACCGCTGGTAGTATCTGTAACAATTACGTAGTACGAAGTTATTCCATTAGGAGGAACTGCACCTGTGGTTTGAGTTATAGGATTAAATACAGATGGCGCCCAAACATAGCTGTAAACACTTGAATCAGGAGCAGCGCCACAATATGTGAAACGAACATTTGGACGATTACTGATTGCTGTTGCAAAACCTAAATCAGGACACATTGGTGAAGAATCGCTTAAATTATATAAACACGAAACAAATGGTGTAACGGTGTATGGCGAAATACAACTTGTAGTATAGTTCGGGAAAGGAGGTCCTTCGTTGAAACAAATTTCTACAATTAAATTTGATATTCCGTCCCACTCATAAGCAACATCGAAAGGATGTGCGTTCCAGCCGGTTGCAACCGTAAAGTTCTTAGGTGTATAAACGTTTGACAAACCTGTAACCCATGTAGTAAGAGCATTTAAGCTGGTACAGCCCATGTTGATGGTGTATTGGTGATACAAAGTAATACCGCTTATTGTTACTACATTAAACTCTATCTGATCTATTTTCCCTCCCGTTATTCCTGCTGCATTTAATTCTGATGCTCTGAATAACATTTGGTGTTTTCCTGATGTGTACCAGTTTGCATAGGGAGCCGGCCATGTTGTAGCAGTATTTGTAGCTGTTCCTGTTCCAACTTGTGCTACCAATGCTGCTGAACATCCAATAGGATTTGTTCCGCAAACAGATGGGACACCCGCTCCGAAAGTAACACCAAGGTTAACTGTATCACCCACACATATAACTGAATCTGAAACATAAGAAACCGGATTAGGAGGATAACTTGCGTTGATCACAATGGTTGCTGTATCTGTTTTCACACAACCCAATGGACTAGTAATTTGAACATAGTAGGTGTAAGTTCCCGGACTTGTGATTGTTGCTGTAGGGTTTGATATAGATGGATTATCTAAGTATGTTGATGGCGACCAAACATACGTATATGTTCCGCTTGGCGAAGATGTTGCATCAAATAAAATAGGTTGCAACAAACAAGAAGAAGTTGCACTTTGAACTGTAGTTAAAGTAAAGTCTGCCACTACAGTAATCGTTATTGTGTCTCTGTTTACACATGTTCCACTTAAGTCGCTCACTACTTCGTAAACGGTTGTTGCTGCTGGTGATGCAACTGGATTGTCGCAAGGATTACATGAGAAGTTCGTCCCAACTACCATTGGAGAACCACTAATTACACTCCAAGTAAATATACTTCCGCCTGTTCCAGCAAGCGCTGCTGTTTGTGTTCCACAAATAATTTGATCTCCTCCACCAAGTGTTCTTGGGTTAACGTTTACATCGTAAACAAATGTTTGTTGTCCCATCACCGGACAAGCGCCATCATTTACGGTAACGCTAAAGGTTGTATTTGTTCCTGCGCTTCCACCAGGCGCTGTCCAACTAATAGTAACCGTAAGCGGATTTGTTCCAGTAAAAGTAATTGTTGCTCCTGGCAATACGGATAAAATATTTGAAACAATTGACAACGAATCGCCTGCATCTGAATCGGTATATGTTGCTGTAAATGTAAAGTTCGATCCTTCACACATTTCAATTTCATATGGTCCAGGAGAAACGGCTGTTCCTGTTAATCCTGTAATTGCTCCTGCTGTTGGCGCTGGATCGGGAACCTGATTAGTACAAGCTTGAACAATAAATTGAATGTCTCGCATTACCGTTCCAATAAGGTTTCCGGCTGCATCGTATTCCTGCACCAAGACGACCACCACAAAGTTGCCGAGTACCAGGGGAGTAAATGTTAGCAGCCCTGTAGCGGGGTTAATTGTAATCCCTGGGATTGGAGATACTGCTGTATAACCTGCTGTATATCCAAGTGGTGCTCCTCCTGCTCCCATTGCATTTATTAAAGAATAATATAATGAATCTCCATCAGCCTCAATTACACCATAGTTGTAGTTTACCAATTGTCCTTGACATACGTAAGGAATCGGCTGAGAAGTAAAGTATGGTGAGTTGTTACAGGAATCTGTTACACTATTGATTGTTGCTTGAATATAAGATGATTGACTTGCAGGTGCTGTAAGGTTTACAATCGCTCCGTTTCTACAACAAACCTCCCAGTCCAATGTCCAAGTATCACAAGGAGGCGCTAAAGTAATTATGCCTGTAAAATTAAAAACCCACATTCCGGGAAGTGTTCCTCCACTGCAAGTACTGTTTCCAATTTGAGCAGGACATAGTTGAGAAATTTCTGTTCCTCCAGGATTTGTAACCGTAAGACTTACTGTTGTACTACCACCACAAGTACTTATAGCAGTAATTGTTTGTGTTGCTCCTGGGTCAAAACCCAGACAGTCGACAAACAAATTTAGGTTCAACATGTATTGATTCCCGCCTAAACAAGTATAGCTTAAATCTCCTCCAGCAATGTGTGACGCTTTTATAGCGTTTGTAAAAAAGATACCAAGAGAAAGTAAAAATAGAAGTGTAATTTTTTTCATTTGCGTTTCAATTGAGATGAATTTGATAATATTTAACAAAAATACAAAAAACAAAAACGGTATCAAAACCATAAAATGGTTGATACCTTTTTGTTTAAATTCCTATTGGAGTAGCAACAGGTTTCAAAATATTTTAAAAAATTGGAGACACCGGCAACAAAAATCGTGTATGTAGTGGTGGTAGAGCTAAAAACAGGATTAATATTTTTGAATTTCTTTTTGTCTGACGTTGGACCAGAATAAAAAAATTCTTCCCGATGCCCCAATTTTTATTATCTAGTTAACTTAATTTTTCCTTCTTGTTTATATTTTTTTCCATCGGCACCATCGGCAGAAATTGAATACAAATAAATTCCATCCTTAGCTTGTTCTCCATTTTTCTTTTTTCCATCCCACTTTCCATCTGTGCCTTTGTAGTCATAAACTACATTCCCGTTTTTATCATAAATAATAGCGCTCATGTTTACAATGTTTTTGCTGGTAAATGCAAAATAATCGTTCATGCCATCGCCATTCGGAGAGAATTCTGCCTGAGTAGGCGCAACTGATGAGTTGCTGAATGCCTCTACTTTTATGCTATCAACAGCTGTTTTACCATCTGCTGTTGTTGAAGTAAGCATTATCGTGTAGATTCCCGGCTCATCAAAAAACTTAACCGGATTTGCGCCTGTCATAGCTTTTGTTCCATCATTAAATGTCCATTTATTTATTTTTCCACTTCCGATGTTTGAAAGGTTAATTATCAACGGCACAGCACCGCCAACACAGCTAGATGAAATGGATGCGATTCTATTGTCAGACAACAGGGCCTCAATCGCTTTTTTATCTTTCTTAACTATTATTGTTCCATTTTTCTTTTTAGCCTCAACGTCATTCTTCAGCACCGCGGGAGTTTCTTTTGCTTCCACTTTTTCGGGGGCCAAAAATGTTTTGATTTCCTCAATCGTTGGTTTTATAGCTTCAGCAACTACTTTGGGAGTCGCTTCTTCTTTTGGAGCTGTTTTATTCGTTTTTGTTCCCGTTCCGTTCATTATAAAAACGGTAGCAATTACTGCTGCTGCAGAAGATACAATTGAAATAACTGCGCTTGATCCTAGTTTATTCAAAAGCATTTTGCCCAATAAACCCAACCCAACACCCTTTAAAGCTGTTTGCACGTTCTTCCAAACTGTTGGATTAACTTCCGCTTCAAAATTTTCGAATGAATCCTTAAATAAATCTTCTAAATTGTCTTTCTTCATAATAACTAGTCCTTATCTATTGGAATTATTTTCTGTAAATGTGCTTTTGCTCTTGAATATTGTGACTTTGAGGTGCCTTCCGAAATGTTAAGCATATCTCCAATCTCTTTGTGTGAATAACCCTCAATCGCATAAAGGTTAAATACCGTTTTAAATCCTACTGGCAGCGTTTGTATAATCTTCAATAAATCCTTCGCTGCAAAGCTGTCGTTTTGATATGTATTAGATGGAAGCATAAATTCTACGCTATCCAGCTCAATGTTTTGTTTTAATTTTTTGTTTTTCCTGATATTGGTAAGCGCTGTGTTTACCATAATCTTTCTAACCCAACCTTCTAAAGAACCTGTCCCTTTAAAGGACTCAATATTTTCAAAAATGCTGATAAATCCATTTTGTACTACATCCTCTGCTTCTTCTGTACTATCGCAATATCTAAGACAAACACCCATCATCTTGCGAGAAAATTTCTCGTACAAATTTTTCTGAGCAATTGCATTCTTATCGATGCACCCTTTTACTATTTGCTCATCAGTCATAATCGATTTCTGTTGTATAGATGCAAAGTTGCATTATTTGGTTGCACGGATAAAGTTTTTTTTAGTTTTTATCAACAAATCTTTCTTTATCCATAAATCCATAGCACTTTTGGGGTATGGCAAAGAAGTTTCAAAGCAAAACGCAGGGAAAGAAAAAGAGCTTTTTTTTCGAAGAAATACTAAAAGTATTGTCTGCTAATCAAAATAAAGCACTCAACTACAAGCAGATAGCTGCCGAATTAAAAATTACCGATTTTGCTCAAAGGCAACTCATCAATGTTATTTTAGAAGAGTTAAAAACAAATGGCTCCGTTATGGAACCCGAACGGGGAAAATTCAAAATCAAACGTTCTGAGATATACATCACAGGGAAAGTGGACATGACTTCCAGCGGTAACGCTTATATTATATCGGAAGAAACCGAAAATGATGTAATTGTTTCCCCTAAAAAAACGCTGAATGCCATGCATGGCGATATTGTTAAAGTGCGCGTTTCCCCCCAAGGAAAGGGCAAACAGGAAGGGGAAATTGTGGAGGTGATTCAGCGCAACAAGACAGAGTTTGTTGGAACAATACAGGTTTCTCCAAAATTTGCCTTTTTAGTTCCTAGTAATATAAAAGTGCATGTTGATATTTATATCCCGATAGAAAAGCTTAATGGAGCAAAAGACGGGCAAAAAGCAATCGCAACCATAACAGAATGGCCAAAAAATGGCGTTAATCCAATTGGTGAAATAAAAACGGTGCTGGGCGATGTGGGTGAAAACAACACCGAAATGCATGCTATTCTAGCGGAATACGGATTGCCATACGAATTTCCAAAAGATGTAGAACGCGCTGCCGACCTTATTCCTATTAAAATAACGGAAGAAGAGATTTCCAAAAGACGCGATTTTAGAAAAATTACCACATTCACCATCGATCCGGTGGATGCAAAAGATTTTGATGATGCACTTTCCATCCAAAAATTAAAAAACGGAAACTGGGAAATTGGCGTCCACATTGCCGATGTGAGCCATTATGTAAAAGAAGGTTCGATGATTGATAAGGAAGCCGTTTCACGCGCTACCTCTGTTTACCTTGTGGATAGAGTAGTTCCAATGCTTCCCGAAGTATTATCAAACAACGTTTGCTCTCTTCGCCCAAATGAAGAAAAATTATGTTTCTCTTCTGTGTTTGAAATGACGGACGATGCAGAGGTGGTTGCTGAATGGTTTGGTAGAACAATTATTAATTCCGACAGACGCTTTACTTATGAAGAAGCTCAATTAGTAATTGAAACAGAAGAAGGTGATTTTAAAGATGAAATTTTAACGTTAGATAGATTAGCAAAAACATTACGCGCCAATCGTTTTAAAAAAGGCAGTATTGCTTTCGAAAAAATGGAAGTGAAATTTCATTTGGATGAAGTTGGAAATCCAACTGGAGTATTTTTTAAAGTAGCGAAAGATTCCAATCAATTGATTGAAGATTTTATGCTTTTGGCGAATCGAAAAGTGGCCGAATTTGTTGGGAAAAAGAAAAAAGGGAAAGAAGAAACACAAAAGAAAGAAGAGTCGAAAGAGTCGCAAAGACCTTTTGTTTACCGTATTCACGACAAACCAAATCCAGATAAATTACAAAACTTCTCAGAGTTTGTTGCAAAATTTGGTTACAAATTAAATGTGAGCAACATCAACACTGTTGCCGATTCAATGAACAACTTATTGAAAGAAGTGAATCAGAAAAAAGAATCAGGGATGATTGAACTTCTTGCTATTCGTACCATGGCGAAGGCGGTATACACTACAAAAAATATTGGTCACTACGGATTAGGTTTTGATTATTACACGCACTTTACTTCTCCTATTCGTAGATATCCGGATGTGATGGTGCATCGTTTGTTACAACATTATTTGGATGGAGGAAAAAATCCTGACATCGATAAATTAGAAGAACAATGCAAGCACAGTAGCGATATGGAGAAGCTGGCGGCTGATGCGGAGCGCTCTTCTATCAAATATAAACAAGTACAATATTTAACCGATAAAATAGGTGAAGAATTTGATGGTGTTATTTCCGGTGTTACAGAATGGGGAATATTTGTAGAAATTATCGAAAATCATTGTGAAGGAATGGTGCGCATTCGCGAACTGCGTGATGACGCTTATTATTTTGATGAAGACAATTATTGTTTGCGTGGACGAAAATTCGGAAAAGTATTAACGCTTGGAGATACTGTAAGAATTGAAATTAAGCGTGCCGACTTAGTGAAAAAACAATTGGACTTTGCATTGGTAGAAGTGCTTGGAGATGATTCAAAAAAGAATCAAGAATCAAGACACAAGACGCAAGACAATAAAGGAAATCGTTCGTTTTCTAAACGCGAACAACACAAAGTAAAAAGTAAAAACTTTAAAGATGAAATGAAGTCTGCAACACAACGCAATGCTGCTCCAAAACAATCTGACGAAACGCCTCCACCGAAAAAAGAAGAACCGAAGAAACCAACAGGAAATGACTTTATGGATGAATGGGGATTTGAAGTGTAATTAATCTGTGTTACACAAAAATGCTGATTTTCCTGATACTGCGCGGATTTGTTACACAGGTTTTGCGGTTATATATTTGTTAGCGGTAATTATGAAATGACGACAGACCAAAAAATATTGTGGGATAAAATTAAAGATTTCGAGCTTGATGAGCCGACTTCTTCCTTGACTTTTACTAACCGACTAGCAAGAGAAAATGGGTGGACAATTGAGTATTCAATTCGAGCGGTTCATGAATATAAGAAATTTATTTTCATGCTCTGTATTGCAGACCATTCCTTGACACCGTCTGACCAAGTAGACCAAGTTTGGCACTTGCATCTTCTTTACACTCAATCATACTGGACAGACTTTTGTCAAAACACACTAAGCCGACAAATTCATCACGGACCGACCAAAGGGGGCAAAGACGAAGGCGAAAAATACAACGACCTTTATGAAAAAACCTTAAAACTATACAAAGTACTATTTGAACGTGAAGTGCCAGCCGACATCTGGCCACCAAAAGAAATCAGATTTGGCGATGTGAATTTTCAGCGTGTAAATCTAGCCCAAAATTGGATTTTTAAAAAGCCGACCATCTTTAGGAAATGAAGCAGCTCTCAAAATTCTTACCTGCCGAGACGCTTCTTGTGCTTGAAGACAAAAATGTAGACCTAAAAGAGTTACTTAAAATTACCTTTATGGACTTGCTTTTAAAACAAGTTATAGAAATAACAACTATTACAAAACAGTCAAGTAGTAGCCGAGACAAGGTTCGTTATTATAAATATGTTGTCAGGGGAAAGAATTTTCTCAAATACAGACCGATCGAGCATGAGATAGTTTATCTTTCTCCATATCAGAAAAGCAGTTCGATAAAAGTATTATTTCAGCACTTAATTCGAATGGGATTTCAAAATGCAAAAAGTGAAGCTAAATATGTTTCAGCAATCAGACAATCACCAAATATCAATTATTATTTTACCAAGAATATTTTTCAGACAATTTTTGGAGGCTTTTCGATAACCCAAGAGGGAATAGAACTCCGAAATAAAATAAAAATAGAAATTGCTCAACTGGAAAAAGAGCTGCCACCAATAATTACATCAGACAAAGAGAAAGCATTACAAATATTAAACACTATTGGAGGAAATATTTTTCTCCTTAAAAATATTGACTTCTCACTGCTGAAACAAATTGACTCCGAAATACTTGCTGAAATGAATCGTAAATATAAAGACGGTGACGGAGGTGGAGGTTGTTATGGCTGTAGCTCGTGGGACAGCGGTTGCACCGGTTGTAGTAGTTCTGGTTGTAGCGGATGTTCGGGATGCAGTGG
>CAYWAV010000007.1:0-8163 GCA_964456225.1 uncultured Chitinophaga sp.
ACAGGTTCTGTAGGAGCAGTTGGTTTAACAGGCTCAGCTGGAACAATTGGTGTAACAGGTGCCACAGGTTCGTCAGGAGCAACCGGAGCTGTAGGTACAACAGGTGCGAGTGGGACAGCGGGTGTTGCAGGTGCAACAGGAATCACAGGTGCGACAGGAGCAACGGGTGCAACAGGCACTTTTGCCTCAGGTGCGGCCGCTGGAAATACTCCTTATTGGAATGGTTCTTCTTGGGTTGTGAATTCAAGTAATATTTTTAATAATGGTGGTAACGTTGGTATAGGAATGACACCTGGTGCGGCTCCTAAATTGGATGTAGCAGGAAATGTAAATGTTCAAAGTGGCAATACTTATAATATTAATTACACCAGAGCTCTTGGATTTGGAGCTACACAATCTTTATATGTTGGTGACCAAGCAGGAGCAGTAAATACGGGAGCTGGGAATACTTTCGTTGGTTATCAATCGGGTGTTACAAATGCAGCTGCAGGAGGACAAACATTTATTGGTTATCAGTCAGGTCAGTCAACTTCAACAGGTGCTTCAAATACCTATTTAGGATATCAATCTGGAAATTTAGGTACATCAGGAGGTTCAAATACAAGTGTGGGCTACAACTCCGGACAAGTAAATGTAACAGGAAATAACAATACAACTTTGGGATTTCAGGCCGGATCAACAAACACAGGAAGTAGTAATACATATATTGGTTCAAATGCATCAGGAACAGCTGCCTTAACAAATGCTACAGCAATAGGTGCAAATGCAAGTGTTACAGCATCCAATAGTTTGGTTTTAGGAAATGTTGTAAATGTGGGGATTGGAACTACTGCTCCGCAGGGAAAATTAGAGGTAGCCACGGATGGTAGTTTAATAAATGGTTTAAGAGTATCTAACAATACTGCAGCAACGGTAGGTCCAACTATTTATTTGGATGGTACTTCAAAAGATTGGACTATAACAGGAACAAATTCAGGATCAGTTGCTGGTACCGATAAACTTGTTTTTAGAGATTATTCTGCTTCGGCAGACAGAATGGTAATAGATGGAACCGGAAATGTTGGAATCGGAACAACAAGCCCTGCTCAATTATTAGAAGTTGTAGGAAACATTGAAATTCCAGCTGCTAATAATTATATTTATTCAACGGCAAAAACAAAATACTTCAATGTCGCTGCTTCTAATTTTGTACTTTATTCAGTATCGACAAGTACTCTTGGAATTAGGTCCATGAGTTTTGCTTCTGGTAATGGATTTTGGATTAATGGAGGAACACTGGGAACTACTGCATATTTTACTGCCCCTATATATTTGCCCGAAGGGGCTACTATCACTAATTTAGATGTTTTTGCTTGGGATAATGATGTCACAAATGGTATGACTGCTGTTTTGTTTAGAATTAATGCTGGTTTTTCTGGTACTACTACAATAGCATCAACATTAGCCACAGTCGGTTCGTCTGCTACTATACAAACAATAACTGGTGCAGCTAGTAGTGTAGTAACTAATAATGGTCTTTATTATATTAGAGTTACAACTGTTGAGGAAGCAAGTACCAGTAATTTAAGAATATATGGAGCAAGGGTTACTTATACAATTACAAATGCAGAATAAAAAAAATGAAAAAACTGCTCTACCTTTTAACCCTACTACTTGCTTTTGGAGCAAATGCTCAAAGCATTAGCAACCAAGTAATGTCTAGTTATGGGCTAAATGCAACTAATGGTGCGACACCAACCCTTTGATGAAAACGACAATTACAGCGTTGCTTATAGTTTGTTTGTGGTGCTGTTGGTAAAAGGGATGCAGCAGCAGAAGATGATTGAAGAATAAAAAAAAAGAAATAGAAAAAATTAAAGAACAGCAACAGCAAATGCAATTGCTTTTAGATAAAATGAATGAATTAGAAAAAAAATAATCAGAAAAAAAATATTTTAACAAATAATTTATCACCATGATAAATAGAAAACACATATCACTATTGGGCTTGTTAACGCTGATGTTGCAATTGACAACCAATGCACAAGTGCAAAATAATCCGCCTATGCGAGATGTGCTCAGCTCTGGCGGAACATCAGCTGTTTTGCCTTGGGGTACAATTGACTATACAATCGGAGAACCCATTATTTGGACGTATGCGCCAACTATAACTCCCTTAACTGTGAAAGTGCTTACACAAGGTTTTCATCAACCGAATCTGGCAAACAGTTCTCTGGATGCAAATGTGATTTTTGCGGATGCTTCTTGTATTGGCGCAAACAATGGCAGTGCATCTTTAAATATTTTATCAGCAACTGGTCCGGTTTTATATTATTGGCAAGCACCAATTAGTGATAGCAGCGCCAATCAATCCAATCTTGCTCCTGGAACATATTATTTTCATGTAGAAGATGGGAATTTTACAATTGATGATTCAGTTGTTATTGGCGAAACACAAGTTGATTGTGCTGATTCATTAGATTTCTATAATGGTATTACTCCTAATGGTGATGGAAATAATGATTTCTGGACAATACCCGGGATTGAATTAGTAAAAGATAATTCAGTTACTATTTTTAACAGATGGGGTGATTTAGTTTGGGCAGCTAAAGATTACGACAACATTACTGACGGAAAAGTTTGGAAAGGAACTAATAGTAAAGGCGCAGAACTTCCTGATGCTACTTATTTTTATGTAGTGGAGGTGAATGGTAAAACCTACAAAGGTTGGGTAGAATTAACACATTAGCCATATTTAGCTCCCTGTTTTGGGACTAGCAGATTTGAATAAAAATATTTTTTTAAAAACAATACGATGAAAAAACTTTTAATTTTTGCTTTTTGTTTTGTGTCTATAGCGCATGTATTTGCTCAACAAGATCCACAATACAGCCAGTACATGTTTAATCAGATGGCTATCAATCCAGCTTATGCCGGAAGTAAAGAAGCCATCAGTGCTTCTGCTTTTATACGAAGTCAGTGGACAGGAATAGAAGGTGCTCCAAAAACACAAACGGTTTCAGTTCATGGTCCTTTGAAAAAGAAAAAAGTAGGAATTGGTTTTTCTGTGATTGCAGATCAAATTGGTCCTAAGAAAAGTGTTGGTGTAATGGGCTCTTATGCTTATCGTATTCCAATTAAAAATGGTAAACTTTCCTTCGGATTGAGAGCAGGTGTTTTTAACTATACTTATAATTGGAATGATATTATTTACAAAGATCAAGGAGATGTTTATAACACTCACAATCAAACTTCCCAAATTGTTCCAACTGCTGATGCAGGAATATATTACTATACCAATACCATGTATGTAGGGTTTAGTGCAACACACTTATATAGTGGGCGCTTAACATCGGTTTCAACTCTTAATGGAGACAATGGAAAATTGGCACCTCACTTATTTTTCACATTTGGAAAAGCTTGGGAATTATCAGAAAATTTAATTTTCAATCCTTCATTGATGGTTAAAGCAGCAAAAGGTTCTCCATCAACAGCCGATTTGAATTTAAGCTTTTTGATGAAACAACGAGTTTGGGTTGGTTTATCAATTAGAGGCACGTATGGTTTTGTTGCATATGCTCAATTTAATATTACAGAAAAATTCAAGCTTGGATACTCGTTCGATTACGGTGTTAATAAAATTGGTAAAGTTGGGGGTGGTAGCCACGAAATTATGTTAGGATATGATTTTAATATTTCAAAATCAAAAATATCCTCACCACGATACTTGTAATTTATAAAGATATTCATTGTTTAATTAGTTTATGAAAAAGATAAAATCGATAGGATTAGTAATGTTGATAGTGATTGCGAATACTTCGTTTGCACAATTAAAACGTGCAAATAAATATTACGATAACTATGAATACGCAAAAGCAATTCAGCTGTATAAAAAAGCTGTAAAAAAATCCGACAACAAAGAGGCTCTTGAGAAAATCGCTAATAGCTATCGTTTAACGAAGAACTATAAAGAGTCTGAAAAATATTATGCCTTGTTGATGAAGCAGTCGAATGTGGCGCCTATCAACAGTTTTTATTATGGAATGGTGCTAAAAAATAACGGAAAGATTGATGAAGCGAAAGAACAATTTAAAATTTATGCTAACGCTTCACCAAATGATAAAAAAGCTGACTTGTCAGTTAAATCATGTGAAGACATTAAAATATGGATATCCAGAGTACAGCAATTCGAAGTTAGTTCAATCGAAAATTTAAATTCTGAGCATGCTGATTTTTCTCCGGTTATGTATAAAAACGAATTGGTTTTTGTTTCTGAAAGAACAAAAGATTTAGTTAATTATAGCAGTTACGCTTGGAACAAACAACCATTTTTAAATGTGTATTCATCAGCTATTGCAACAGGTACTGATGGAAAACCAAAGTATTCTAAAAAAGTAAAAAGTTTTTCATGGTTAATCAATACAAATTATCATGATGGTCCAGTTTGTTTTAATACAGAACAAAACACAATGTTCCTTACACGAGTAAATTATGTATTGAACAAAAAGGACAAAAATTTTGTGAACCTTCCAAAATTATACATCTCAAAAGCATCAGGGAGTTCATGGAGTAAAGCTGTTCCTTTCGAGCACAATGTTGATGGATATACTACTGCGCATCCAAGTATATCGGCAGACGGAGAATGGTTGTATTTTGTTTCCGATATGCCAGGTGGTTATGGTGGAACAGATATTTACGTGAGTAAAAAATCAGGTGAAAGTTGGGCAAAGCCTGTGAATTTAGGTCCGCAAATAAATACTGCAGGTTCAGAAGTATTTCCTTTTATTAGAAAAGATGGAACGCTTTATTTTTCTTCTGACGGACATTCTAGCTTTGGAGGGTTGGATGTGTTTTCTGTTTCTAAAGTAGATGGTAAATATACGGAGGTGAAAAATTTGGGACTTCCCTTGAACTCTACCACAGATGATTTTGGGATTTTCTTTACGGATGAATCGAAAGGATATTTTTCTTCGGATAGAGCCGGAGGGAAAGGCTCTGATGATATTTATAGTTTCGTTGCCTTAAATAAATTCTTAACGGTTGCAGGTAAAATTTTATTCAGCAAAAATATTAACGATCCAGCAAAAAATGCTGAAGTGATGTTGTTAACAGATGATGGAAAAATTATCAATGTAGCAACAACAGATAATACAGGTTTTTTTAAGTTTGATAAACTGGATCCAGATAAACGTTATATGGTGAAGTTAGATGAAAGTGACCCACGTTTTAAGGACAAAGAAAAATACTATTTAACGGATGAAAAGGATAAAATTATTCGCGTTACAGTTATTAACGAAAAAGGTGGAAAATTTGTATTTCAAAATTTACCAGCCGATCCGAATGCTCTTCCTGAACTTGGTGCTGGAGATGACGTAACAATTGCCGGAAATTTATTGTATGGAGAAAATCCTTCAATGCCATTTGCAAATACAAAAGTTAATTTGTTAAATGATAAAGGTGAAATTGTTCAATCAACAACCACTAACGCATTTGGTGCATTTGTATTTACAGATTTACCTGCCGACCAAAACTTTTTGGTGAAAGTGGATGAAAACGATACGAAGCTTGCGCCTAATACTAAAATTATCATTACTAATAAATCAGGTAAGGAATTGCAGACTACTAAATCAGGTGAAACAGGTGATTTTAAATTTTCTTTTTTAGCAGCTGATAAAGTAACCTTGAAATTGATGACCGTTGAAGATAGTGAGTTGCGTTTTGATTTAAAAGGTAATTTAGTTTCTGAAGCTAAGGCTCCTTTAGCAGGTTCTACAGTAAATTTAATAAATGAGAAAGGTGAAATTTTGCAAACTACCCAAACAGACGCAAATGGTAGCTTTCAATTCACCAATTTACCAGCCGACCAAACTATACTGTTTGCATTGGACGAAAGTGATTCAAAATTAAAAGCCTTTAATAAGATCTTGTTGACAAATGCAAAAGGCCTTGTTGTAAAAGAGTTTGTGCGTACAAATGGTAAGTTTAAATTCACAATTTTACCTGCCGATCAGAACAAATTGGGTGTTTTATATGTGGACGATCCTTGGTTGAAAGTATTGCTATTAAAAGATCAGGCGAAAAAGGACAGTTTGACCATTGTTGAAAACGTATACTATAACTATGGTGAAGCAAAAATTTTACCTGAAGCAGCAAAAACATTGGACAAAGTAATTAATATTATGAAAAACAATCCAATGTTGGTGATTGAGATGTCGGCTCATACGGATTCCCGTTCTACCTTGGAATTCAATTTGAAGTTATCCGACCAAAGAGCAAAAGCAGCAGTTGATTATATGTTAAAAGGTGGTCTTACTAAAGATAGGATTTCCGGCAAAGGTTATGGCGAAAGCATGTTGATTAATAAATGTACGGATGGGGTGGAATGTACAGAAGAAGAACATGCTAAAAACAGAAGAACAGAGTTTAAGATTTTGAGCAAGAAAAAATAAACAAAATACTATATAGATAAGCTTTGAAAGTCCTGTCCCGAATAGTACGGTTGGGACTTTTTTAGCGAAATATAAATTCGGCACAATAAATGCAAATGCCAATAAAAAATAACCTATTTATGAAAAGAATACTTACTTCCATCGTACTTTTTGCACTTATACTTTCTAATGGTATTTCTAAGGCGCAAACCACTCATCCAGTAGAATTAGGATTTAATATTGGAGCTTCCTGGCTTCAAAGTGATGTGAAAATGAAAAAGCTGGGTGGAGCAGGTGGATTTACATTAGGACAAATGTATGCGCAGAACGATAAAAATGCTTTGGATTGGGGTTGGAGATTTCGTTATTTAAATGCTCTTACTTACGGACAAGACTCCAAAAAAACTACAGGAATTGCTTTTAATCCGGTTTTAAATGGACAATACGATCCTTCCACGAACTATTTTTCTAACGGAGGGTTTGTTTATCAAAATCACAAAACAACCATCAATGAATTATCGCTCGAGTTGGTAATAGGGGCAAATAATATGCGTAATAAAACAAAAGTATATCCATATATTTTTGGAGGATTAGGGATAACAAAAGCAGTAGCTAAAACAGATCAGTTGGATGGAAGTGGTTTGCGTTACGATTATAGCAGCATCGATTCAAATGGAACAGCAAATGGGTCTCAAATCACTTCTTCTTTAAACACCATGTATGATGGAACGTATGAAACGTTTGCAGAAGGAAGTGAAAATGCCCGTTGGAAATTCATGCCTTCTTTAGGTGTTGGTTTAGGATATCAGTTTACTCCCGCATTTTCTATGGGCTTGGAACATAAGATGACTTGGGCATTACACGATGGTTTAGACGGACATCAATGGACAAATGAAAATGCTGTAAGTGCTTCAAAAGATAAATATCATTATTCATCTGTATGGTTGAAGTTCAGTTTTGGCAGAAAAGCTCGTCCCACTACAACTGTTACCAACAATAATAATACTACAACTAATATTGTGACTCCAGCTGCCGATAAGCCAAGTGTTGTAATTACGAACCCAAGTATGAATTCTTTTACTTCTGCTTCTCAAAGTTTTACTGTAAGAGCGACAATTAAGAACGTAAATTCAAAAAGTGATATTGCTTTAGTTTATAATGGTGTAAATAATTCAAATTTCACTTACGATGCTACTGCAAAAGTATTTGCATTTCCTTTAATGTTATTGCAAGGAAGTAACACATTTGAAATAACTGCTACTAATGCAAATGGAAGTACTACAGATAACGCAACAGTTTTGTATGAAACACAAATTGTAACCCCTCCGGCTGCACCGGCTCCGGTTGTTATAATTACAAGTCCGACAATCAATCCTCAATCTACAACTATGAACAATGCAACAGTTGTTGCTAATATTTTAAATGTTAATTCACAAAGTCAGATTGGCGTTGCAATAAATGGTGTTGCTACGGGCAATTTTATTTTTAATCCATCAACTCATATGATGACGATTAGTAGTAATTTAAATCCCGGAGCAAACACATTTGTGATTTCTGCAACCAATCCTTCAGGTAGTGATTCAAAATCTGTAACTATAATTTATTCAATAGCTACTGTAACTCCTCCACCTTTTATTACTATTGTAAATCCGGCAATCAATCCATTTACTTCAACTGTTTCTTCATTGCCTATCAATGCGGTTGTTCAAAATGTAACGGCTATCGGACAAATAGGAGTTGCTGTGAATGGTGGCAA
>CAYWAV010000007.1:8263-17708 GCA_964456225.1 uncultured Chitinophaga sp.
TTCCAACTAGTATGTTAAGTTTTAATCCTTCAACAGGTCAATTAAATTTTAATGCGAACTTAATGCCTGGAGCAAATGCGGTTACCATTTCTGCTACAAATGTTGCAGGTGCTGATTCAAAATCAATCACTATTATTTATAATATACCTGTTGCTGTAAATCCTCCTCCGGTTGTAACAATCGTTTCACCTTCTATTAATCCATATACAACAACCATTTCTTCATTGCCAATCAATACGATTGTTCAAAATGTAACGGCTATCGGACAAATAGGAGTTGCTGTGAATGGTGGCAATCTTCCAACTAGTATGTTAAGTTTTAATCCTTCAACAGGTCAATTAAATTTTAATGCTAATTTAATTTCGGGAGCAAATGCAATTACAGTTTCTGCTACAAATGTTGCAGGTGCTGATTCAAAATCAATCACCATAATATACAATCAGCCGGTTGCTGTAACTCCCGCTCCGGTTGTTTCAATCACTTCACCTACAGTGAATCCGTTTAATACATCCAGCAATGTTGCAACAGTTAATGCTATTGTGTTGAATGTAACAAGTCCTTCACAGATTTCTGTTTTATTGAATGGTATATCAACAACAGCATTTACTTATAATACGAGTACAAAGCAATTGACTTATACTGCTTCTTTAATTGCAGGTGCAAATATTGTGAATATTAATGCTAGTAATTCCGGTGGCAGTGATTCAAAATCACAAACTATTATTTATGCACAACCTTTAGCATCACCCGCTCCGATTGTTTCTATTACAGTACCAAATGTGAATCCAGCAACTGTAACTACCGCTTCAACTCCTTTAACTGCAACTGTTTTAAACGTAGTTGCTGCTGCTCAAATAGCTGTTTCAATTAATGGCGTTGCAACAAGTTCTTTTGCTTATAATGTTGCTACAAAACAGCTGACTTTGTCACCTGCTTTAATTGTAGGTGCAAATATTGTTACCATAACAGCCACAACAGCTTCGGGCAGTGATTCAAAATCTATTACAATTATTTACTCAGCTCCGGTAGCTAATCCCGCTCCGATTGTTACAATCTCCTCACCGAATGTGAATCCGTTCAATACCTCAACATCGGCATTAAGTGTGAATGGAAGTGTGCTGAATGTTGTAGCAAGTTCGCAAATCAACGTTGTAATGAATGGTGTGTCTATTCCGTTTACTTATAGTACATCAACAAAATTATTAACTGTTGCTGGTGTTTTAATTCCTGGAGCAAACAGTATAACAATAACAGCAACAACTCCTTCAGGTAGTGATTTTAAATCAGTTACTATTATTTATACGGAGCCTGTAACTACAACTCCTGCTCCTATAGTAACGATTACGAATCCGATAACGAATCCATTTACTTCTATAACATCTACTGTTGGAGCAGCAGCTTCTGTTTTAAATGTTACCAGTTCATCGGAAATTAATGTGCTATTAAATGGTGCCAGTGTTCCGTTTACATATAATCCAACTACAAAAAAATTGGTTGTTACCGTTAGCTTAATTTCGGGAGCAAATGTTGTTACTATAACTGCTGCAACAGCTTATGGCAGTGATTCAAAATCAACCACTATTATTTATACAGCTCCCGTTGCTTTACCTTCACCTATTGTCACCTTTATTTATCCAGCTGCTGCTGCAAGTACATTCGGAACAGCAGTTTATAATGTGGAAGCAACTGTTTTAAATATTACTTCGATTAGTAATGTTGTTGTGAAATTAAATGGAGTAGTTGTTACTACCGCAACATATAATCCAGCGACAAAAGTTGTGAAGTTTGCTGCGACTTTAGCTCTTGGTAACAATACGATTTCGATTACGGCAACAAATACTTCAGGAACAGATTCAAGAACGGTGACTATTAAATACAATCCAGGGCCAGGAACAATTACACCGATTAACCCTGATTCAACAAATTCAACAGCTAATCCAGGAACACCAAATTCACATACTCCTGGGGCGGTAACTCCAAAAGGTAGAGGAGGAGCTTCAGTAGCTACAGCACCAACTATTATATTCGGACTGCCAAATCCACATACCGCTAGCACGCCAACTATTTATGTAACTGCTGTTGTTAATGGAATTTCTTTTCAAACGGATGCGGTTGTAAAAGTGAATGGTGTTGTTGTTCCTTTTGCTTTTGCTGCTAAAACAAAAGTAATTAGTTTAACTGCGGCTTTGAATGTGGGAACAAATACAATTACAATTACGGCTACAAATTCAGTAGGTTCAAAAACAGAAAATCTGACGATTACGAGACCTTAATGATAGGTTGGAGAGTGAAGTGAGGAAGAAGCGAATCCACTTAATTTAATTTACTATCCTCCACTTTTTTTTTCGTTTTTGGAAGCACCTTGCCCTATGTTAACATGGAGCGTGGCGAGCTACAGGAGCTGATGGCAAAGCCTATAAGAATAAAGATAGGAATGAAGCTTGTTCGTTTTATCTGCATAGTATAAAGTTATGGATTATATTTGATAGAAAATTAATACCATGATTAAACGCCATTTTTTTAATGCTGAGCCATTCTCGCCATCGCGAGTGAAACTCAGCGACATTATTTTTCTTTTTTTCTTTCTTTTCATTGCTCAATCCTTTGCACAACCCATTCAGGAGCTAAATTCGGGAGGAAAGGTATCCTTGCGCGGACTCTCAGTTGTAGATAATAATGTTGTTTGGGTGAGTGGAAGTAAGGGAACAGTTGGAAAATCGCTGGATGGCGGAAAAACTTGGAAATGGATAAAAGTGAAAGGATATAAAAAATGTGATTTTAGAGATGTTGAGGCATTTAGCAAGGATGTTGCAATCATCATGGCAGTTGCCGAACCAGCTTATATTTTAAAAACTATTGATGGAGGAAAAAATTGGAAAAAAGTTTATGAAAACAATTGTAAAGGTATGTTCCTAGATGCGATGGATTTTTCGGATGAACAGAATGGGATTGTAATTGGCGATCCTATTGAAGGAAGATTTTTTATTGCAAAGACTACTAATGGCGGAGACACTTGGAGTGCAGGAGTCTGGAATCCTCCTCCCCCAGATAGTTCAGAAGCTTGTTTTGCAAGCAGTGGGACGAATATCCGTTTATTGAATGAAGATTATGTTTTTGTATCCGGTGGTATTTCTTCTCATCTTATTAAACCAAAAGTGAAAATAAAACTACCGCTTATTCAAGGAACTTCTTCCACAGGGGCCAATTCCATCGCAGTGAAAGATTCACTTACCTTCATCGTAGTAGGTGGTGATTTTACGAACGATGCTGCCACACCAAATTGCGCACTTACAACAGATGGAGGTCAAACATGGACATTTCCAACAGTTTCACCAACTGGTTATAAAAGTTGTGTGGAATATCTCTATGGAAATGTATGGGTGTGTTGTGGATTAACAGGAATAGATGTTTCCAATGATAATGGAAATACTTGGAAACAAATTAGTAAAGAATCCTATCACGCTTGTCGTAAAGCTAAAAAAAGCAATGCAGTTTATTTCTCTGGAAATGGGAGTAGAATTGGGAAGTTTGCGACCAGAGAGAGATAATGTTCTTCATATCGTCATTCCCTGCTACGACAAGGAATCTCATGATTCGGAAATGTCTTTGCAATGGGCAGATCCCGTGTCGGGGAAGGGCATGACTTTTCTATGGGTGCTGCCCTTTCATAATGCTACTTTTTCAAGAAAAACCATTATATTTGCCCTCCAAATAAAGAAAATTCCTTTTATTAATATAAGCTTAATTCTATGAAAAAATTAATCCTATCAAGTTCGCTTTTTTTATTCGGTTTCACATTAATTGCTCAGAAAGTAAATCTTACTCCAGAAATGCTCTTGCAAATGGGTAAAGTTGCTGTTAGCGGTATCACCAAAGATGGCAAATCTGTTGTATACAGTGTTCGTACCTACAATTTGGCTGATGACAAAAAAACAACTCAAGTGTTTATCCAACCTATAATAGGTGGAAAAGCTGTTGAAAATGCTGCTGCAAACGATTTAATTCCCAGCAACCGCATTTCTCCTGATGGTAAAATGAGCATTTCTGCTTCTGATGTACCTGTTATTAAAATTTTTGGTAAAGATGTTTACCCTGATTTGCCTAAATCGGATGTAAATATTTATGATAATTTGAATTACCGCCATTGGGATACTTGGGAAGATGGCTCTTTTAGTCATGTTTTTGTTAATACTATTAACGGGAGCGAACAAACAGGGGCTATGGATATTATGCCCAATGAACCACATGATTGTCCGCAAAAACCTTCTGGTGGTGACGAAGATTTTATCTGGAGCCCTGATGGGAAACAAATAATTTATGTTACAAAAAAGAAATATGGTAAAGAGTATGCAATCAGTACCAATACTGATATTTTTGCTTACGACATCGCTACTAAAGAAACAAAAAATATGTCGGAAGGCATGATGGGTTATGATGTGAATCCTTCTTTTTCTGCTTCCGGTAAATTGGCTTGGTTGAGTATGAGTAGAGATGGATATGAGTCAGATAAAAATGACATCATTATTAATGAACCTACTGAAAAATTAAACATTACAAAAGATTGGGATGGAACAGTAAACGAATTTAGATGGAGCAATGATGGTAAGTTGATTTACTTTCTTGCACCGGTTGGTGGATCAGTTCATTTGTTTTCTGTAACGGATCCTATGGTTACAAAAAAGCCTGCTGTTATTAAACAAATTACAAAAGGAGATTTTGATATTCAATCGATGGCTGGACAAGCTGGTAATAAAATGGTTGTTACGCGCACCGATTGGAACCACGCAGCTGAAGTTTATACTGTTGATTTATTATCTGGATTGGTAATGCAATTGTCTCACGTGAATGATGAGAAATACAAAAAAATTAATTTAAGTAAAGTTGAAAAGCGTTTTGTTACTGCTACAGACGGACAAAAAATGTTAGAGTGGATTATTTATCCTCCGAATTTTGATCCTAAGAAAAAATATCCAACAATTTTATATTGCCAAGGCGGACCACAATCTGGCTTGACACAATTTTATTCTTATCGTTGGAATTTTCAATTGATGGCAGCAAACGGATACATTGTTGTAGCTCCAAACAGAAGAGGGATGCCAGGACACGGAGTAAAATGGAACGAGCAAATCAGTACGGATTATGGTGGGCAAAACATGCAGGATTATCTAACCGCTATTGATGAATTTACAAAAGAGCCTTATTGCGATAAAAGCCGTTTGGGTTGCATTGGTGCTAGTTACGGAGGATATTCGGCTTATTATTTAGCAGGAATCCATAACAAACGTTTCAAAACATTTATTGCTCACGATGGTATTTTCGATTGGAGAGCAATGTATGGAACAACAGAAGAGATGTGGTTTGTGAATTGGGATTTAGGTGGAAACTATTGGGATACGGACAATACAAAAGCTCAAAAAACATACAACGAATTTAATCCTGTGAATCTTGTAAAAAAATGGGATGCACCTATTTTAATTATTCAGGGCGGACAAGATTACCGTGTGCCTATAGAACAAGGCTTGGGCGCATTTCAAGCAGCGCAGTTAAGAGGTATCAAAAGTAAAATGCTTTATTTTCCAAATGAAAATCATTGGGTGTTGAAAGATCAAAATGGTTTGGTTTGGCAACGTGAATTTTACAAGTGGCTGAAAGAAACATTATAATTACGAGGGCTTAAAGAAATTTAAGCCCTTGTTTTTTTACTAAAAATTAAATTTTAAATGAGATGTCAATAAACAACAGCTTAAAAGAAAGAAACTCCGGATTATGTGAGTTGTGCAATGCAGAAACAGCAACACATGAATATACAATAAGTCCGAAAGAAGATAAACCTGAAAATCAAGTTGCAGTTTGTGATGTTTGTCTTGCAGCGATGGATGATAAAGTAGCTGGTTTCCATTGGCGTTGTTTGGAAGGAAGTATTTGGAATCCTGAAGCAAGTGTTCAGGCATTGAGTTATAGACTTTTACAAAATTATAAATCAGAAGATTGGGCAAGCAATTTAATTAGTTCTGTTGATTTGGATGAAAATATAATTCAATGGGCAATGACGGCTTTTGAAGTTGCAGAAGTGCACACCGATGCTTTTGGAAATAAACTCGAAAATGGCGACACGGTTGTATTAACTCAATTGTTAAATGTGAAAGGCACAAGTTTTTCGGCCTCGAAAGGAACGGTTGTCAAAAAAATCAAATTGGTAAATGACAATACTGAACATATCGAAGGGAAGATTAATGACCAGACAATTGTGATTTTAACGAAGTTCGTTAAGAAATCTGTTTAAAATTGAGAGGTGTTTTTTCTCTTGAAATTATTGCCTGGTCTATTTGTTTAGCTCCCAGATAAAACAAATAGGCTCCGATTGCCATTAACACGTGGCTCAAATCAAAATAATTGAACCAAGTATGTAAAGAGATTTTTGTAATGTGAACAACAGCAGCAAGTGCTGAAGCTCCGATGCCCCATAAAATAAATTTACTTGCTGCATCCTTCGTTTTCTTGTAAATAAAAAACTCAAATAAAAATACAACAAGGAGTCCGTAAAAAGCATGTACCTCAACGTATATAAAGTTGAGTGTGTAAAATGCGATAAAAATAAAAATGGAAAGTTCAATAAGGTTCATGAAAGCAAAAAAATGACTTACCTTTTCTTTCATAATAGAACGGGATTGCATAATGGCCGCTCTTTCCATAAAGGCAACAGAACACATGCCTGTAACCCATCCCGGAATTTTCCATGCAAATCCAAATGCATATAAAAAGGCATGACCTATTAATCCTCCAAGCGTTGTAGAAATGGCCATTGTCAAAAAAAAATATTTAAAATAAAAAACAGAGCGTTCTTTGCTTTTTGTTTGATGCAATTGATAAAAGGCATAATAGCAAACACCAGCTACAATAAGATCCGTAAAAGATGTTACGGGTTCCTGTATTTTCAAACCTAGAATTTCTATGGATGGCTGCATAGAAACGAATTTAAAAATATTTCTTTGATTGTTTTTGCTTTTTCGATTAAAGGGGAGAAAGTGTAGTTAGTGCACGCTTTTTATTCGGCCAGACTTTTTTATTACATTTTTTTTTCTTTTCCACTTATTAAAATTATTTTTTCAAGCCTTGATAACCTTGTCTTTTCTTGTTTCGCAGAGCTTATTCAATGCATTATTACTTTTTTATAAGAAGGAGCTTGCTCATTAAAAAAGTTCCAAGCCAATTTGTTTTTCTTAAATTGTTTTTCAAGTTCGACAGTTTGCTTTTCGTGGGAATAAATTCTTGATTTGTTTTCTGTTCTTAAATCAAATGTACTTCTACCAAGTAATAGTAAACAACGAAATGATCGAATCTGATAAAATTGTGATTGTGAAGTAAATTGTTTAACTTTAATACAACGGCACCTCTATTGTGTCGTTGTATTGTTTTCTATGAAAAAGATGATTTGTATATTATTATTTCAAGTATCATTTAATCCATTTTTTGGACAAACCAATCTTGTCCCTAATCCTTCGTTTGAATCTTATACGAGTTGTCCTGCAATGACAAACCAAGTTTACAAAGCTTTTCCTTGGTATAATCCAACTGGAAGTACACCTGATTATTTTAATTCATGTGGATATGATAGCACTGGAATGGCGAATCCAGGAATTCCTACAAATATTGCAGGATATCAACCTGCAAGAACCGGAAATGCATACGCAGGAATTGGGATGACTACATTTGCTAACGAATATCTCGGTATTAAATTAGATTCTGCTTTGAAACCTTATGCAAAATATTGTGTTGAATTTTATGTGTCTTTGTGGAATTATTCTATATACTCAACAAGTTCTCTTGGTGTGTATTTTTCAAACGCGAAACTAACAGATTTTACTACAATTACGATTTTACCTGTAACACCACAGGTAGAAAACCCTGCAACTAATTTATTATCCGACACTACTGATTGGATGTTGGTCTCAGGCAGTTTCATTTCAAACGGAGGAGAACAATATATGACCATTGGGAGCTTTGTTATCCCATCTGAGATGGTCATAGACACCACTTACCCTTCAAATATAGATGGCAATATTTACTATTATGTGGATGATGTAAGCGTGACTTCCTGTCCTGATCCACCAAAAGAAGATTTGCTCGTCCCTACATTATTAAGCGGAAATCAAATTTTTGAAATCAAGGGATTGGAAGGAATATCCGAGTTATTTATTTATAACACATTGGGGTGTCTATTTTACTCTTTAAAGTTAGAGGAAATATAGCTGAAATTACATGAAACGATGAAACATTTAGGATTCAGCCTTTTTCGGTATAATAGTTGTTTACTTATTTGTCTTCGGGCTGTAATATTGATTATTTTTTGAATTAATTTTGACTAGAAATTAAACAATAATGAAGCATCTAATATTATTATATTTTATAATTATGCAAATAAGCGAATCAAAGGCTCAGTTGAATGAGAAATATAATTTTTCGATTGATCTTAAGGAGACTATAATCAGACGTAACCTCAATGAATCATATAAAGTAATAAAATTAACATTACATAAGTATTCTAAACAAATTGATACTTCCATTTCTTTTGTGTTACTACCGAAAAAAGATGAGTTCTATGTTGTGATGAGTAGTATTCCGAAGTATTCCGTAACAATTTCTGATGGTTTGTACTCAATCACGTCAGAAATATCAGTAGATCCATATTATGAAGCAATTCTTCCTTTAAATGCATTTGAAAAATTTAAAAAAAGTGCAACAATATATGGCCCTTCTGGCTTTTTGTATGAAATAGAAAATGTAGCAGATCTTGTCATTAAACCTCTTGATTCTAGTTCTGTCGATTTGAAAGCAAAGCCATTACTTAATAATTTGAAAGCATTTAATGGTAGGCCTCCCGATTCTTTTGTAAAAAAGGTGTCTCAGAAGTATAGTGATTTACCCGCGTTATATAAAAAATTAGACGTTAAATTTATAAAGATGCCACAAATTTGGAACGATGAAAAAGCGTACATTTTTAATTGCTTGGAATTAAAGATTAATGATAGCATAAAAGAAAAATTATCGAAATCTGATTCTAATTATTTTTTTGTTTATATAGAAAATGAAGCAGAAATTGTAAAATCTTGTTTTGTTAAGATTACCGAAAATAATTGCCTATTAGCTTTCTTTTTGATAGATGAATTTGAGAGGTTTGATGGAAAAGTAATTATTACTTATTGTTTTCAGGATCAGGTATTAGGGAGAATCGAAAGCGTGAAACCTCTTAGATCAAATAAAAATATGGAGAATACAAGTCAAGATATCCCTTTAGCGGATATTAAATGGTATAGGTCTCTTCGGAAAAAATAGGTCTAAATAGTGTCTTTTAAAAATAGACCCAACCGGATCTAACTATTGTAATTATTTTTAAATACCTAAATCATTTTAATATTACTCATTCCAACCTCCTCCGTTTTTTTAC
>CAYWAV010000007.1:17808-58918 GCA_964456225.1 uncultured Chitinophaga sp.
CCTCCGTTTTTTTACGAAAAATTATTAGTGTTTTTTATGGCAAGATAATATGAATGTTTGTTCGTGGCTAAGAATTAACTTGAACGAATAATTTTCTTTTTTAGCTTATTAAACTCTTTGTAGTATTTTTTATTATGAATTTCATTTCCCCTTTCAAACTCAATTAAACTCCACGTTAGAGGATACCAGGTTTTATAATATGTGTCAATAAAATTGCTCTCTTCGCCAAATGGAGTTATTGTTAGATCGGGATATAAGCCCAGAACGATATCTATTCTGCGTTTTGTATTTCCGTTTACGATCATTGTCGAAAATTCCTTGTCCGAAAAAGAGTTGATAAGTTTCCAGTTATTGAAAGACCACTGGCGGCTGCCATCCACATCTAAAAATGGTTGGCGCATCAACGAAAAGAAGGCAGCAGTATCTTTATTAAATGCCTTGCGTGTTAATGCGACAAAATCCGTTGTGTCTTTGAAATACTTAAGCCAATATAATACCGCTGAAAAATTGCAATTGGAATATTGCGATCGCCCAAAAATGGAGGGTGTATTTGAGAAAGGGAAGGAGCTTTCCGGATAGGTTATTTTGAATAGATCCTGATTGGCCGATTTTTTTATATTGCGGGACTTCACAAGTCCATTCTTTCCGTCACTAAGAGTAATTTGAAAGTTTCCATCTGCATTGAAACGGCAAATAAACCGATCATTTGGGCCAACATAAAATGCCACGATATCACCGAGATAAACTGCTTGTTTTTCAACTTTTTCAGAGATCTCTCCAACAAAAAGCGCATTTAAATCAATCGAAGATTGACAATGAGCAAAGGGAGCCGAAAATAAAAGCAATAGAAGATAGAAAATATGTTTCACGAGCATTTGACGAATAACAATTATTAAAGGAAGATGTATAACATGTATAACTTTCTTTTACTTTAAAGATACATAAAATTTCAGCTAAAAGTAATTCTCATGGATTATCAAAAGTTGCTCTCTCCGCTTTTTTACTCTAAATTATCCGTTTTATTCGTCTAATTTGTTTTATAGGGCCAAAATGCAAATAACATCAAAACAGATTTTATTACTTTTCTATATACTCAAATTGCAGTATTCCTGATTTAGCATTAACTTTGGGTGAAGTCTTATATAACACTATGAAATATTTAATTTATTTTTTACTCTTCTTATTCTCCTGCTCTTTCGCAAATGCGCAGCAGGTAAAAACCTTCTGGTCGAATGGAAATGAGAAAGAAAAGGCCACCCTTAAGAACGGACTCAAGGATGGCAAGTGGCAAGAGTTTTATGAAAGCGGAAAATTGAAATATAAAGGCAAATACAAGAAAGGAAAATTTGGTTTGTATGATGGCGAGCTAAATGGTTTTCATGAAAGCGGAAAAAAATGGTTTCACATTATTTATTCTTCTGAAGAAAGAACTGAATACGCTGAGGAATGGAATGAAAACGGGAAATTGATTCGGACAACAAAAGTGCAATATATCACAAAACCTGCATTGAGTTTTAAAATGACATCAATAACCGGGAATGATACTTCTCTTGTTGATATGGAAAAACAAAAAATTCATTGGACCACAAGCGATGATAAAAACAATAGGGTTGTTTATGAACTAAACTCAAACATTAAAAAATTTAAAAAAGAAAAAAAACATGAAGTGATAAAATCTTTATTGTTTGATGTTGCAGCAAATAATTCTGCTCTCTTTTTAAAACAACTAAACACTTTTTACGACAGTCTGAAATGGGAAGGGCATGTCAGTCTGAAAGACAGCAATAAAAGAGCAATTGCCGATACTACTTATGTTGACAATTTGCCAAGGTACTTCTTTGAATATGTGTATATGTCCGATTCATTGGCCTATTCCAAAACAATAATGGACAACAAAGTCTATTATATTTTTCCTTCCTCATGTTTGCAATATATTCAAAAAATTATGCGACTAGTAGTCTATAAAGATTCTAACGGAAACAATACTGGGCAGTATTCTGATTACATTGAACTTCCCGTATCATTTCCAGACGGCACCTGGCTTTTCTTATACTCCAAAGACAAAAAACAATTTATTCAGGACAATTATGAATTTTTACGCAGAAAAGTGAATGATACCATCTATCAATACAGTAATTACAATATTGTTCTTTTCTCTCAGGAGTATAAGGAACATAAAGCAAACGGGGCTTTCAATACCTATTATTTTTATTCTGCCTCAGCAGAACATATGAATCAAAATCTTCCGGTAAAAGCGGATAAGTACAAACCATTACAATTCAATATACAACAGCAGTATGGCCTTTACAAAGACGGACAGAAGGATGGCGTTTTCTATAGATTCCTACTGGATGGAAAAACCGAAATATCATGTAATACGTTTAAGAATAACATATGGAATGGAATTACAATTTATTATGATTATGATCAGACTCTTACCAAACAAATACTACCTTTTATTACCTATTCAGAGATTTATCTAGATTCAGAGATAACAAACAAAAAGGTCGATATTGATTTTCCAAGAAACGGATACTTTACAAGGTATATTTATGTCTTAACTCAAGATTTCGACAAATATGGAAAAAAAGGGAACTATGTTTCTCTAAGTGAATCTTATTTAACTCATGCCCCAATCGGAATAGAATTGAAAATTGAAGATACAATCACCAATTTGCAAAATGTAATAACAAAGAATAAAGCAAAATGTAAATATTATTCTGAGATCTTTCACGATGAAAATGGTACTGTCACTAAATACCAAATTTATCGTTATGGAAAATTAAAGCGCTATGGTTATTGTAAGTCATCACCTGTATGGACCCAGGATCCTGAGAAAATAAAAACGGAGGAGTATGATGACAATGGGATATTAATTGAAAGCAATAGCTTTGATTATATTCACCAAACGATTACAACCACTACCTATAAAAAAGGAGTAGTCATAAAAGTAGAGAAAGGAAAAATGTGATTCGACTGAGATTGTCTTTTTACTAATATTCTATCGATCTAACATCTTCCGGAAGCATATTTTCGATAATTGCTTTTGAGTTTATTTCATTAAATATTAATTCTCCATCCGTTTTTTTACTGAAAATAATTCTAAAAACAATTAAGGAATTATTTCCATAGCCACTCTAAAACCTATTGTGCAGCTTGCCGAGGATTGTGAGGTGTAGATTTTATGAACTGTGTTGATTAGATAAAAGCCTGGGTCATCCCAACTTCCTCCTTTTGTACTTCCTTTCTCAATAACATATTCTTCCACATTACCGGCCATATTATGCAAGCCATAACCATTTGGTTTGTATGACATTACGGGTACGGTCAAATCATCATTTTTGCCAGTGAGATAATGACCAGTTGGTTCTCCTTTGCCTAAAATAAGGTATTGGTTTTCCTGATTACTTGAATGGTCATTTTTCTTACCAGGAATTTTATAAATATTTCCTTGAGAAAAAAATCTGAAATTAGCTAACCATTCTCCTTTCTGATTTTTCAATGATGTGCCTTTCCAGGGAAAGGAGTATAGTGAAAGTCCACCTTTTGCAGCATACACCCATTCTTTTCTTTCAGGCAAACGAAAAATCACATTTTTATATTTACGTTCTCCTTCTGTTATGTATTTTTTTGTGAGCCAGGTACAATATTCTAAGGCTTGTTCATAACTTATTCCAACAACAGGATAAGTGTTATAAATTGGATGACGAAGATAATATATTGTCATTGGATCATACCCAATCGATTTGTTTCTCCACGATAACGTATCAGGTAACATTTTTTTATATTGATTAGTATCTGCTTTAAAAAATTCTTGAAGAAAAATTAAATACTCACCATTACTCACTTCATGATCGCATAAATAAAATTGTTTTGTTTTATAATACCCTGCTGAATCTTCTTCAGGATATTGAGTATATCCGTCTTCACTTGCGCTGATATAGTATTTTCCTGCAGGAATTAGGATCATTGATTTTTCAAGTAGCTTAGTATTGAAATCCTTATTTACTGTTTTCAGACTTAAAAGCAAAAGGGACATTATCAAAATTGAATGAGCAAGGAATATTGGATTTTTTTTTCATAGCAGAATTCGTTCACGCTAATTTACAATTTTTTAATCGATTTAGCTATTATTTTGTGAATTTCAATTAAAATATTTGTGCTTCATCTCTTCCGTTTTAACACTTGGCAAACTGAAACCTTTCATTCTCGTAGCCCCAAAATTGCTGAATTAAACTAATTAAAATATTTGCCATGCAATTAAGAATTAGAAATAACTGGAAATATAAAGGAGAAGATCATTGGGAGTGGAGTGCATTCATAGATGATGATGGAACAGGAGCTCTTAATGAGATAGATTATGTTGAGTATATTCTTCATCCGACATTTTATGACCCTATCAGAAAAATAAAAGACAGAGCAAGTAAATTCAAAATGGAAACAGAAGGCTGGGGAACATTTAATTTAAAAGCTTTTGTTTATACTAAAGATGGAGACAAAAGGAAGTTGGAGCATAATATTGTATTGAAGTATGAGCCCAAAATCGGCACTACGGAGTGATTTTTGAATCTATCCTTTGTTTTTTATAGTTACTCCCTTCAGTCCCCGAATCAATATTTCCAGATTGCATTGCACACACCTTTTGCTATTCCATTAACTATTTATGATGACTCAGACATAATTCTTGCTTGGATTATTGAAATATCAATGATTTTCCTTAACTTAGTTTACCCATGCGAACTATTTTAGGCATATTACTCTTTTTCCAATTTATGCCGAACAGGTATTGCTCAAAATGAAAAAAGCAGTAAAGATTCTTATTCTGATGGTAAATTAGTTAGAAGTTCTTTTGAGCATTAATATTGAATTCATTATTTAACAAATCGGTCAAATGAGATGATTACAAGCAAAACTTCTTTAGCAATAAGCATAACTATAATCTTATTTTTTTTATGCTTTTCGGGCTATGGCCAAATCACGTCAGCTGAACAAAAACAAGTAGATGATGTTCACGCACAATTGATAGGAACATGGCAATATGAGAAAACTACATTTCATGGCACTCAAATACCTAATTTGATCGATTCAGGAAGAGTATATGTTTTCAAAAAAAATACTGCTTTTGTAATTGAATCAAAAAATGGTAAACAAACAAGAAAAAAGTATAAATACCGTTTGCATTATACTGGAAACAGCACTACTCTGGAAATTGGAAAATATAAAAAAGAGCAATGTGAATTAGGGTATTCTTTGGTCATACATGAAATTACTGAAGTTAAAATGGCCTTTCATCCTTGCTATAATGACCATTATAATGCAACTTTTATTAAGCATAAAATATAGTTTAATCATCACTTTATTATATAGATAAAAAAATGAAAAAAGTATTATTGTTTATTATTATTGCGATCTCGGCAGATACATCATTTGCACAAAAAAAATATGAATTTCCTGTTAGGTACCTTCCTTATTTTTTTGAACATATTGATACCATTTATTCTAAGATTTATAACCGAGAATCAGATTTTAAAATTTATGTATATGACCAGACAAAAAAGAATTCTATACAGATTTTTAAAACTGAAAAACCATTTTCATATGAATTTTTAGCTGATAGTTGTACTATTTCTAAATCTAATGTTTTTAATATAAAAGACAATCGGCTCTCTGATTCAGTTTCTACGTTTACATACACAATAGCGTTTTATTATAAAAATGAATCGCAATCAAAAAAAGATTTTGCGAATCTTTGTCGAATTTTTGATTTTAAAACTATAACCAACCAAGCAATTTCAAAAACTGTTTATTTTGAACTTGATAATGCACCTAATGTTGTGATTTCTCACGATCTTCAGCTATACTACGAAAAGCTCGGACAAGGCAGAAATGCAGTTTATACTTTTTCATTAACTTTTAAATGCAATGGTGAAAGGGATACAAGATGATTTTATAATAGATCATTTTTATTTCTTTAAATCATGTAAACAAAAGAGTTTTATAAAAGTTATTGTTAGATTCTGATGACGTAATGGTTGCATTCTCTCTTCATTAATCAAATTCATTCTTCCGTATTTTTACGGAAAATCATACGTGTTTTTACGGATAGTCCATTTTTGTATTGAAAAACAAAACATTGTTTTTCAATACATTATCTATTTACATAATGCACATTTATTAGAATCATAAAAATCACAGACAATTTTCATAGTTGAATCTGGTTACATTAGTTGAGTTCTTACTAGCATTAATTCTCAATTTAAGATATACTACATATGGCTGATTTTTTCTTTTTTACTGATATTGATAAAATTAAAACCCAAACTGCAGGTCAGAATTTCGGGATTGTAAACTCTGCAGATCCTGACTACGATGTAAACAAAGAACGCTTTAGATTAACAAGTACGCATACTTCTACTGGTGATTCAAATGTTTATGCCATTTGTGATGCGGATGTTTTTGTAATTGAGGATCAAACGAATCCTAACTTATTAAATATGGTTTTAAAGCCATACGATCAGCCAGTTCAAGGGTTACCTAAAATAAAATATTATATATACAAGGGTATTAATAAAAACTCACTTATTACAGGTGCGAATATTGCAGATCCCTCTGCTGCAATAAGCAACAATAAGCTTACTCAACGTTTATGGGATAGTGAAGCAAACCCATCCTCAAATGCGATTCTTCCTAAAGTTGGATTTGACGTTACTCATAAAATTTATACTACATTTTATAAAAGTGACCCTACAAATACTCAGTCTCAACTACCAAAAGTAAAAGCAGGAGAAAAAATCGGAACATTTAATGCTGCAGGTTTTGGATTAGAAATTATAACAGATGATGTTGATACATTACATGAAGAAGTGGTGGGTACTAATACTTTAAATTATTCGGATCCAAGTTATAGATATGTTAAACAAGCTGTAAATTATGTTGAAGTAAACAATTCAATGTCTGTGGATGCTCAAAATGATTTTTTTCTTAAAAGAAATATTAAGGAGCGAATATTGAGATATATTGATCCTTGTGCATTTTGGGGAAGTTTTTTTGATTCAAAACTATTATACAAAGATTCTACTGAAGCAGAGTCAACTGCGGATGGAAATGAAGTGTATAAAGAAATCCTTTATGGGACAACGGCAAACGCACCTTTATTCATAAACAGAAACAGAGTTTATATTGACATAAGAAACGACCTTAATTATTCGTATGATTTTTTTAATAATTATCAAGAATATAACTTTACTAGCTCATCGTATACTAATTTTATAAAAGCAGCATTTGATTCAACCTCTGCATTCGGAGCCTATAGCAATTTCGATTATTATCGTTCTGCTTGGCCAATCATAATTTTGGAAAATGATTATCCTGTAAATAATACAGTAAACCCTAATATTTTTCAGTTGTCTTTGCCAAAAGGAGATAATGATAGTCCAATTTTATTTATTTCTAAAGCGAATATAGCACTCAAAAAGCGGTTTAAATTTTCTTCTAAAAAGCGATTGGAATATATTGATTATACAAATTCATTAAATACATATTCAGAGACACTTAACATTACTTTGAATAATTTTTATGATACAGCTATTCCTAATACCACTGCCAATGCTTGGAATATTTCCAATTATTATAAATTGAAATTATTAAAGCAAATTGCTGAGTGCCCTATTTTACCTTCTTCTGGTACTGTAATAAGAAGAGCTTATTGACAATCTTCATCTTCCATTAAATATGGATATTGAATGGAATGCAAATCCTTTGGATCCGAATGCTGTTCCTGCATCATCTGTTAAAACGAGAATATATGAAAATGAAACATTTATTGATACAGTTTCAGTAAATGGGCAATCAGGTATTGGTAATATTGGTATTCTTTACCCTAACCCTGCATCTGCATCCTGTTATTATGAGGCCGATTTGTTGGATTCGCAAACAGGCATGTTAATGATGTACGACTTGACTGGAAAATTATTATCTTCGTATAAACTCAATGCTGGTTATAATAAACTGGATATTGATTTAAGTTCATTGCCAAATGGGGTTTACCTTTATAGAATTATGATAAATGGAGAACAAGCCGACTATAAAAAACTCGTTATTACCAAGTAATTTTCTATACCATTCAGGTAAAAGAATCATCTGCGCTTTTGCGTGGATGGTTCTTTTTTCTTTAAATGTATTTTCACAAAGTAATCTTGTGCCGAATGGAAGTTTTGAAATTTATTCTTCATGTCCAACTTCAACATTTGGTGAAATTAATAAAGCAACTCCTTGGTTCCAACCTAATTTCCCATACGCAGGCGCAGGTGGCAGTTCGGATTATGATCATTTTTGCGCAGGGTATGATTGTAATAGCTTCAAACAATGTCCTCGTACAGGACAAGGAATGGCAGGCATAGCGTTATTTACTTATCCATACTTATATAACAAAGATTATTGGAGAGAGTACATAGAAGTAGGATTAACAGATTCTCTTCTGCAAGGAAAAAAATATTGTGTTCGATTTTATGTTAATATGTTGGATAATTCTTGCTTTCCGGTCAAACAAGTTCAAGCTGTTTTAACAAATGATAGCATTCTTTATACAGGTATAAATTACGAGTTCATACCTGGATATACACCATGTTTACAAGCTACTTCTGTAATTAAAGATTCAATTAATTGGGTTCAATTAGATACTACCTATTTAGCAAATGGAGGTGAAAAATTCATAACCATTGGCAATTTTAATCCAGGAAGCTTAGTTCAATACGATAGTATTTGTGCCACTTTATCTGGAAGCAGTGCTCCAGGGTACTATTTTTTTGACGATGTAAGTATATACGAACAACCTGATATTAACGCAGGAATTGATACGATAATTCCTCCCGGAGACTCAATTCAATTAGGTGTTACAGGTCGACCGGATATTTTTTATTCTTGGTCACCAACAACCGGACTTAATAATTCAAACATTGCAAACCCAATGGCTACGCCAGGAACTAGCACAACGTATACTTTAACAGTTGTCGATACAAATCAGCTTGCTTGCACAAATATATTTTATGATACTGTAACTGTGCTTGTTGGTTTTGTTGGTATTGAAGAAAATTCTATTTGTAATGCCGAAGGAAAATTATTCCCAAATCCTGCGCAGAATTCCGCTACCTTTGAAAACACATTGCCTTCAGGCGAAACAGGCATGTTAATAATGTACGACCTAACCGGAAAATTATTATCTTCCTATAAGCTCAATGCAGGTTATAATAAACTTGATATTGACCTGAGTAATTACTCGAATGGAATTTACCTTTACCAAATATTCATCACTGGAGAAATTGTCGACCATAAAAAACTTGCCGTTACAAAATAACGATTTTTAAGTGTTTTTTTTGAAAAGGATCATAGGTGCTTTGCACTTGTGATTTTTGGCCTATAGGTAAAAAGACCTATTGCGATAGGTATTTATACCTATTTTCAGCTTGATGAAATTGTTTCACCTTCCCCGCTTTCCTTGATATTTGTGAAAAATTCAGAACAAAATTATTTTTATTGATCAAGGTTGCATAAATACGTCAGTAATTTTTTTCTATCTTTCAATCTCTTTTTATCTTAAAATATGAAGTTTAATAGTGTTGTTGATACTCCTTTTTTTAGTCTTTCAATTTGCATCGGGGTATCCATTTGCGCTTTTCTTGTAGTTCTTTTTTATAGAAATAAAATGATAAAAGAGCGAAACATAGCAAAAAAATATCAAAAAATATTTTCACGCTCTGTTATCTGACTTAGAATATTATATATTTGTATCAAACACAAAATGATAGCAAAATGAAAGAAAAAGGCTTTTTTGCATATGGTTCAGAATTAGCTTCTTCGGGAGAATGCATAGAAGAAGCGATAGTGAAAATAAATGCCTCAGGAGAAGTCGAACTTGGTTCTTGGAAAAAATTGAAAGTATCTGGTCGTTTAATAATTTCTAGTATTTTAGAAACAATTGATGATTCTGATTTTTTTTGTGCGGATTTAACATCACTGAACAACAATGTTTTATTCGAATTGGGTTACGCAATTGCGAAGAAAATGCCATTGTTTTTAATTAACGATGTATCACAGCTTGATTCCATAAGAAAATATAAATCATTCGGACTTTTAGAAACTACAGGGTATTCAGCGTATTCGAATACTGATGATATCGTTCAGAAATTTTTTGAAGAGCACCCTTACGACCCCCCAGGTCGTTGTTTGTGGGATACCTTGATTGACACTCTTAGTGAATCTGAGAAAAGAACTCCGTTGTTGATACTTAATGGTCCTGTGAATACGAACTTTAACCAAGAGATTGTAGGTCTAGCAAAATATTTTAAATTACCATGCATCGTTGATGATGCATCAGAAAGTAAAGTGCAACCGCTCACTTGGTATATTCAACAGCTTCACAATGTGCCAGCAGTTCTGTCTCAACTTTCTGCCACGAGTAGAAGCGGTTTTGAGCTTCACAATGCTAAATGTGCACTCATTTCAGGAATTGCTTTAGGGATGGGACTAAAAGTAAAAATGATTGCAGAGAAGCCTTATGATTCGCCTTTAGATTTTAAAGAAATATTGGAAAAATTCAGTAATCGTATTGAATGCAACTCAATTGTTCGCGAATTTTTCCAAGCTGTTCATAAAGATATTGGTGAACTTCTTTATAAAAAAGAACAAATTTCTGAATTAAGGAATAAACGTAGTGAATTGCAAAAAATAAGTTTTGGGGAAGCTATTGCGGAGCACGAAAATTCGAGCATTAACAATTATTTTATTGAAACCGCCAATAGTAATGTGTTGATTAAAAACGAATACAATATTGTTATTGGAAGAAAAGGAACTGGAAAAACAGCAACTTTATATTATTTGGATAGGGAATTAAGAAGTGATGTAAGAAATCACGTTGTGCTAATCACTCCAGTTACTTTTGAAGTAGAAGGCTTGATATCATTAATGGAAGCAACAAATAATGATTTTGAAAGAGGTTTTTTAATAGAGTGTATTTGGAAATTTTTAATTTATTCTGAAATAGCAAAATATTTATATGAGCAAATTGCTTCAAAGCAGTTATATGCTGTTACTTATGATGAAAATAAATTTAAGGAGTATATTGAAAATAATGCAAGTGTCTTTCTTTCTGATTTTAGCACAAGATTGGAAGAGCAAATTAATGTTTTAAGAGAGCAAAATATTTCATCTATTGGAGTTGGGAATAATCAAGAATATAAAATAAAAGTTTCTGAATATTTACATCAAACAACATTAGGCGAAGTAAAAGAATATTTTGCAAAAATAATTCCCAAAAAACACAAATTAATTGTTCTGATTGACAATCTTGATAAGTCTTGGAAACCTGACGCCCATATAAATGTATTAAGCAAATACTTGTTAGGCTTGCTTGGTGTTTCCGGAAGAATTGTAAAGGAGTTATCAGTTATAAAAACAATCCAAACTAACATTTCATTCCATTTAACTATATTTTTAAGAAGCGATATTTTTAGGTATGTTATGTTAAATGCAAGAGAACCTGATAAAATTGAAATAACTAGATTAAAATGGGATGATAAGGAATTGCTTTTTAGAGTAATTGAAGAACGTTTTGTAGAATTAAGTAATAGTTCCTATTTGCCTAACGAATTGTGGGAAAAATTTATTGTAGAACAAGTTGATGGCGTAGACGTTAAAGATTATATAATGAGTTGTATTTTTCCTCGTCCTAGAGATATTATTTATTTCTTTAAACAAGCAAAGGACACGGCAGTTTCTAGAGGACATAAAAAAATTGAAGAAGCCGACTTAAAGACAGCATACAAAGAATACTCAGCTTGGGTATTCCTTTCAATTATTGTTGAAAATGGCATCACAATTAAGCAAATGGAGAATTTCATGTTTGAATTAATGGGAAATCAATCAATCATTAATAAAGATGAAATAAAGGAGAAAATGGCAATTGCTTCCATTGATTGCTCATCAGAGGAACTTGTGGAAAAATTTATTGACCATCTAGTAGGTCTTACTATAATAGGAAGGGAAATATTGAAAGATGAATTTGAATTTGATTATGATGTTGATTCTTCCAAAAAAATAAAAGTACTCTCAAATAAATTTAATTCTAATAGATTTAAAATTCATAAAGCTTTAGCTCCTTATTTGGAGTGTAGAGATTAAAAAAAGGCTCTCATAAATTATGAGAGCCTTTGAAGAATAAAATCGAATTTTAAATTCTTAGTATTTTCTTTTTTAAGAAATATATATTATACCTCTTAACAAATTTCGATTAGTTCATAGTTTTAGGTTTGTTTTTTTGGTTGAGACAAATGTATAAATACTTTTTTATTTATCAGACGTTTTTCTTTGGAATTTATAATTATGCAACATTTAGCTTTTTTTTTGCAACAAACCTTATTATGTTAAGAATTCTAAATTATCCTCTTTTATGATGCATACTAATGAAAGACTATGGGGGGAGTAATTGAAATTCTGTCCCCTATAGTGTCCCCTCTGAAAGCACGAAGCCCTGTAAGTCATTGACTTACAGGGCTTTATCGTGTATCTTGAGCGGTCTGGACGGGACTCGAACCCGCGACCTCCTGCGTGACAGGCAGGCATTCTAACCAGCTGAACTACCAAACCTCAAAATAGTACAATTCTGAACGATATTCCTCAGAATTGGACTGCAAAAATAGGTTTATTTTCCATTCGTGCAAAGAATATTAGTAAAAAAGATGATTTTAAGCCCCATCTACCTTGGAAATCAAATAATTATTGAATTTTTTCGTTGATGCAAAGGCATATTAATTCTAAATCTCGTATAATTAAACGATGAAACATTGCATTTTACTCTTACTTCTATCCATATTCATAATCTCCTGCAAAAAAGATCCACCCATCTTAGAGTTAAAACCTTCCGAATTTCAAAAAAATTATGGCGGCTTTAATGATGAGTTTGGGAAAGCTGGCTTGGAATATTCTAATGGCGACCTTTATATAGTGGCTTCTACCAATAGTTTTGGCTTCGGGCAGAAAGATGTATATGTAATAAAAACAGATGCCAACGGAAATACCATTTGGACAAAAACATTTGGAGGTGCTGGAAATGATGAACCCAACGAAATTGTTCAAACTTCAGATGGTAACTTGCTCATCATTGGCACAACAGACAGTTACGGAGCTGGAGGAAAGGATATGTATCTTTTGAAAATTGATACTACTGGAGCAATGCTCTGGCACAAAGAATTTGGCGGTTCAGGTGATGAAATAGGCGAAGATGTTATGATTACTAGCGATGGAAACTATCTTGTTAATGGAATAACATCAAGTTTTGGCAACGGTTTGAGAGATATTTATTTAGTAAAAACAACAACAAGCGGTACAGTTATTTGGACAAAAACCTACGGTGGTGCTTTGGATGATGGTGGAATTAGTTTGTGCAATGGTAACAGCGGAAATGTCATGTTGTTTTGTTTTACAGATAATTTCGGAGCGATGAACCGTGACTGTTATGTGATAAAAGTAAATAGTGCTGGTGATTCACTTGGTTCCTGGCTTTACGGAGGTTCGGATTACGAACAGGCTGTTAGTATCGAACAAACTGTGGATGGAAATTTTATTATTTGTGGACATACTGCTAGTTTCGGACATCCCGAGCACAATGTTTATGCATTAAAAATATCCGATAACGGGACAATTATTTGGGAAAAAAATTATGGAGAATCCTTTCATGATGGTGCAGAATCAGGTGAACAGACTGATGATGGTGGTTATATCTTTGCCGGTCGCAGCTCCAGTTTTGGGACTCATTATGAGCAGGCTTATTTGGTTAAGACAGACGAAGCTGGAAATTTTCAATGGCAAAAAGACTTTGGAGGCAACGAAGATGATGCAGGATACAATATGTTTGAGACAGATAACTCTTACATAATAGTTGGAAATACATTGAGTGTTACAAATGGAAATAATGATGTATTTTTGGTGAAAATATTAAAACAATGAGCTCATCAGTAACACTTTATATTATAGGAATTGCAATTGGCGGAATCGCTACATTGCTAACCTTAATTTTTACTATCATCTCACTTTCAGGAGGTAAAAATAAAAATGCAGGGATCTGGGGAATTGGATTTGTAATCGCAATAACCATATTGATATTATCTATTTTTCAAGTTGTAAAACGTGCAATGAACAAAGTGAAATCGGGAATAGAGCGGTTGGAAGAAAATAAAAATAATGGCTTGAGTTTGAATGAAGATAGAGATGAATATAACAAACAAGAGCGTGGCTATTTTTTAGATACTTTAAAAAAGTATACAAACCCATCCTATGAAGGAAAAGTGCCTGCTGATTTTTACGATAATAAACCAGCTGAGAATGCTGTGGACGGAAAGATTATTGTTCCTTTTGTTTATCCACTTTCTATCAGATATAGTTCAATGGATTTTTTAGGTGAAATATTAAGTGATGTGAATGACAGCGTGTTTTTGAAAAATATTTCTCAAATGGCATTTGATGAAAATTTCGCTATTGCAAAATGTGACAATACAAATGATAAAGCATTATTAAAACAAGGAAATGCAGCGATTGAATATGTTTTGTTTGATTTACGTACTCGCGAATATTTACCGTTCGAAAACGAACAACAATTGGTTGAAAAGGCCGGTAAGATTGGATATACAGGTCCTTCGCAAATGACCTACCTCACAGATTTATATAGAGGCTGGATTGAAACATTGGATTTTGATTTCTAAATTATTCTCCACAGCCTTTCATTCGGCTGAAAAGGCAATTATAAAAGATTCCAAGCCCGATTACAAAGTTGTGCTCATCTGCATTACTGTTGCTTTTTCACTTTCTATGATTAAGTATTTAGGTGACCCAAAATTTCTCTTGGATTTCTTGAAGAATGCAGGTTGGGACTCACTTGCAAATTCGTTTGAGAATTTGACCACAATTAATCCCAATGCTCAATTGTATCGCTTAGTTTATTGGGCTTCCAATGTCATTTTCTTTTACGTCATTCCTCCATTTATATTGATAAAATTCGTTTTCAAAGAAAAATTTTCCGAGTATGGATTAAGTTTTAAAGGTGCATTCAAGGATAATAAAATTTATCTAGTTATGCTTCTCGTTATGATTCCTTTGGTATTGTTTTTCTCAAGCACCGAAAGTTTTCAAGCACGTTATCCATTTTATGATTTGCAAAAAGGTGAATCCATGTATCCTAATTTATTTATTTGGGAAGTGGTTTATTTTATCCAGTTTTTTGCCTTGGAATTTTTCTTCAGAGGGTTTATGGTGCACGGAACCAAACAACGTTTTGGATTTTATTCGGTAGTTGTAATGACCATTCCATATTGCATGATTCATTTTGGAAAACCTTTCCCGGAAACAATTGCCGCAATTATTGCAGGAGTGGTATTAGGAACATTAAGTTTGAAAAGCAGAAGCATTTGGTTGGGAGTTGCAATTCATTATAGTGTAGCTATAACAATGGATTTGTGTTCGCTTTGGCAGAAAGGGCTTTTATAAGTTCAAAGTTTAAAAGTTTAAAGTAGGCAAGTTTTTTGCGAAGCGTCATTGCGAGTCTCGTCCCGAGACCTCGAGACGGGATGTGGCAATCTCTTCCATAATCTTAATTCTAGTCCTCATCGTGAGAGATTGCCACATCCCACGAAAATGTGGGACTCGCAATGACGGTCTAATAGTGCAGTTTTGCTAATAAAAATTTACTCACACTCAGCAACCGCAATCAACAACTTCTCCAATTTCAATTTCATCTCAGTAGGACTACAATCATAATTATTCGCTAAAACAGAAAAGCAAAGCAATTCTCCTTTCCTGTTTTTAACATAACCGGTATAACCTCTTGCTCGAGTGATGTAACCACTTTTGGCTCTCAGATTATTTTCTGCAAATGTTCCATCACACAAACCACCCAAAGAACCCGATTTTCCTGCAATAGCTAATGAGTTATAAAAAGCAGTAAAGTTTTTGTCTTTCGACATCACTCTTAAAATTTGTGTTTGAGTTTTTGTAGTGATTACATTCGCTCTTGCTAATCCCGAACCATCGTTCATAAAAAAACCGCTTACATCAACACCTTTCGCTTTCCAGTAATTAGTAACGATATCTGTTCCTACATTGGTAGAACCTAATCCCGTTTTTTTGTAGGCGATGTATTTTAATAAATGCTCAGCATATAAATTCAGACTTTTTAAATTAGTCCAGTACACAATTTTATCCAAGGTAGGAGAGTAGTTGGTGTGAAGTATTTTTTTAGAGGACGCAACATATTCATTGCTTTCTTTTAAAGCTCTTATTGTGGTGGCTTTTTTAAGAACATTTACATCAATGTTTTTTAAAGCTTGTTCAAATGCTTGAGCACAATAAAGAGCAGGGTCAGGAATGGAACCCTCTACTTCGTAATTATTTTTATTAGCAGGAATGGTTCCTGTTGCAACACGATAATTTGAATAAGGGGAGCCGTAAATGAAAGCATTGTCGTCATTTCCACCTGCAGTTACATTGTTTACGAATTGCAGTCCGGGTAGTTCAGGTTGAATCGCATTAATGGATGTTGCAGTTCCGCCTGCACCTGATTTAAAGAAAATTTTGTATTTATTATCATTGTATGTTAATCCGCATGCACCCGCTCCGAAATAATTACCCATGTCTGCCCAAATCCATTGTGCAGGTATCATATTGTCTTCAAAAATACTTGCATCGCCAATAATAGAACCTTCAATTTTTTTAACTCCTTTTGCTTTTAAAATAATTGCCCATTTTTCAATTACTGTTAAGCTGTCTTTTTTATCTTTAAAGTATTCGGAGCCTAAAGTAGGATCACCGCCACCTTTGATATAGAGGTTGCCTTTTAATATTCCTGAAGTAGTATCGAGAACACCATCATACAAGATTTGAGTTTCAAAAACAAAATCACTTCCTAAAATAGAAAGTGCAGCAGCAGTTGTCACAATTTTTAAAGTACTGGCAGGAACAATACTCACATGACTATTGTATTCGGCAATGGCAGAATCCTTTTTTGTGTTCATTACACAAATGCTCCAAGTGGCATGTTGTAATGCTTTGTCTTTTTTCAGATTTTCAATTTCAGTTTTGAGCTTCGAGCTTTGTGAATAGCTGATGGCTGTAGAGAGAATGAAACTAAAAAGGATGAATAATTTTTTCATTGAATTTATATTTAGCACGTCATTGCGAGGTACGAAGCAATCTCTCGCAATTCTAGCTCTAGTCACCATCGTGAGAGATTGCCACATTCCGCGAAAATGCGAGACTCGCAATGACGGTTCTAATGTTAAATTTTTATCTGTCAAATGGCGAGGCAGACTTGCCATCGCGAGTGAAACCTCGCGACTTTGATCCACCATCAAAAAGCGAATCAATTTTCTTTGCTAATTTATGATCTTTATCAGTAACGGTATTTCCTGCATCGTGTGTATTCAAAGAAATAGTTACTTTATTATACACATTGCTCCAGTTAGGATGATGGTTCATCTTCTCTGCCTCAAAAGCGACCTTCGTCATAAATCCAAAAGCATCAACGAAGTTCTTAAATTCGAATGTGCGTGTGAGGGTGTTGTTTTCTTCTTTCCAGAGTTGGTTCATTAGTTCATTTGTTTATTAGTTCATTAGTATGTGTTACCCGTTCTGTGTTTTGCTTGTTGCGGAGCTGAATCTCCATCGTAATCGTCATCCCGAGCCCCGACACGGAATCTGTTAATTGTGCGACTACTCCTCATCATGAGAGATTGCCACATCACGCAAAAAAGCGTGACTCGCAATGACGTTCTAAAATTGTCTACTGCTTAACTCCCAATCTGCACAACCGCCATTGTTAACCGGCTCACACAAATCAGCTTCTCTTTTTCATCTTTAATCTCAATCGCCCATACATGTGTTTTCTTTCCAATGTGAATCGGTTTTGCTTCTCCGTATACAAAACCACTTGTTCCTGGTCTCAGGTGATTGGCATTAATATCTAAGCCTACACAAGCAAATTTGCTATTGTCAACTATCAGATTAGAACCAACGCTGCCTAGTGTTTCTGCCAAAGCAACAGAAGCACCTCCATGTAAAATTTTCATGGGCTGAACTGTCCTATTGTCAACGGGCATTCTGCCTTTGATGGACTCAGGTGTAAGTTCGGTTATTTCTATGCCAAGTGTTTCGCACATATTATCTTTCTGCATCCATTCAATGTCAGCAATCGTATAGGGTTTAAACCAAATGCTCATAATAAAATATTTTAGATAAAGTTAGTGAGAATTCTTTTATGGAATCTTTTTATCTTTTGCATCAAAGAGATGTAATTTTTAAAAACTATATTCGTTATACCCTAAAAAAATACAACCATGAAAAACCTTATTCCTTTCGCATTCTTTTCTCTAATGATTTTTACATCATGTGGAGACCGTAGTTCTAAATTTGATGTTGGGACTGCAATGAATGGCGGTTTTGAATCTACTAAAACGATCGAAAAAGAATCGCCACCTTCTGATGTAGAGGAAGCAGTGGGATTTACTCTTCCTTCTGTTGTTGATGAAGCAGGTTCTGCTAACAATGCTAATCCAGGTGTAACATCAACAATAGCTGCCGTATCTCCTCCAATTAAAATTGCCGAAAAAATCAAGAAAACAGCAGATGTAAATATTTCGGTAGAATACTATAAAGTGGCTCGTGTAGCCATCGACAAAATTGTAAAAACCGGAAACGGTTATATCAGCGGAGAAAATGAACAAAACTCTACTTATAGCATTTCTAACTCCATGACCATTCGTGTTGCCAACAAAGATTTTGATGCAATGGTTTCTAATATTGCTGGAGTAGCTAGTCATGTAAATTCAAAAAACATTTACATGGAAGATGTAACGGCAGAATTTGTTGATATCACCGCACGTTTAAAAACAAAAAAAGAAGTTGAAAAACGATATTTAGACCTCTTGCAAAAAGCAGCAAAAATAACCGACATACTCGAAGTTGAAGAGCATTTAAGATCTATCCGTGAAGAAATAGAAGCAAAAGAAGGGCAATTAAAGTTGTTGAACGATCAAGTTGCTTATAGCACAATCAATTTAAATTTTTCAGAAAGTTTCGAATACAGTCCTCAAGATGAACCGGGGTTCTTTGGTAGAATGGGGCATGCATTTGGAAATGGATGGAAAGGGTTTTTGTCTTTTGTAATCGGATTGGTATACGTTTGGCCATTGTGGTTAATCTTGGGTTTAACAGCTTATTTCTTAGTGAAGTTTATTAAGAGAAAGTTGAAGAAATAATTAACGGAGCGTCATCCCGTGTCGTGGCACGGGATGACTGTTATAGAAAGCCAAGCGTTACTCAATCACCTAGTTACCCATCAACTCTTTATACTCTTCCTTCGCTTTATCAAACTCAGCAATCAATAATTCCCTTTCGGAGATTAGATTAGAAATGTATACACTCTTCTTATAAAAAAGCATAATAAGCATCCACTTGTTTTTGATTTTGCTCACAGCATAATAATACCAATAAGTAAATACTCCAAACAATGGAAGCGTGGTTGCATAAATGATGGTAATAAGTTCATTGTCGAAAAATTTATTGACAAGAATAATTTGTATCGTATAGAAAATAATAAAAGTAAACATGCCACTTACCATTGCAATCGGTCCGCGAAACTCTTTTGATTTTATTGCATTTTCGGCAATCAAGGCAGGAATTTGAAAGGGTAGATAATTGTTAATTAATCCATACAGATAAAATGGAAAACCGATAATGATTGTAAGCAGGGCTAAAATATTACTTCCGAAAAAGCTTTTATTTTTTTGATTTCTGGCAATATCGATATCATCTATTCCCAATAATAGAAGTTTGCTGAAGTAATCGTCAATTCTAAGTCTTAGCGATTCTACCATTTCGGGTTTGTGTACTAAAAAGTAGTTGACCGATTCGTGAATGTTTTTTGTAATAGTAAAATCAGCCACCTGATCGTGTTTTGAAAAACCGCTGTCTTTGGTAAGTTTGTATTTATAAAGTGTCTCTACATTTTTAACTAGTTCGTCTGTCTTGTCATCTTCAATTGCAATTACCAAACGTTCCAACTTCATTCTAATTTCTTCTGTTAGTTTTTCAACTGCATTGAAACCATCTTTTTCATAATCTGTTTTGTAGTTTGCAACCTGTATTGGTGTATCAATATTGATAAAGAGATCTTTATTGAAACGGTGTGGATTCACATAATTTAATCCTATGGTTACCACATTTGCTCCTAATTTAAAATCGTTGTTTGCTTCTGCGCCCATTATAATACGAGCAGCGCCAGTTTTAATCGGTCTTAATTTCCGCTCCGTAATACTTATTCCTTCTGGAAACATTAATATCGCTCCGCCTTTCTCCAAATGCTCAAAACATTTTTTAAACGTATCCTGATTTTTGTTCATCTGCGAAGGGTCGTCCTGTTTGCGATATACAGGAATCATACTCAGTTTAGGTAAAAACCATTTTGCAAATGCTGATTTAAATAATTCTCCTTTCGCTAAAAAAAATACTTTCCTGTCGAGTAAAGTAGCAATTACGATTGGGTCGAGAAAAGTACTGGGATGATTTGCCAACACAAGTAAGGGGCCTTTTTCTGGAATGAGTTTTTTATTTTGAATAGTAATGGAACGAAAGAAGATTCTTACCGTGGTTCGCATTAATATTTTTAGAAGAGAGTATAGCATAGCTTGAAAATCAATGCAAGTTAATCAAAATATATTCCTACCAAAAACCATAATCGTTTCAATTTTAATCAGTATTATATTTTTGATAATCAGGTGTTTAATATGATCCGTTTCGATACGATTTTCTCGTTTTTTACCCCGAAACCTAATTAATCAACTGTATAAAATTGCTTTTGAATAATTTATGTTATAGGTTTGGTATTCTTAAAAACTACTAAAATTTATTAACATGAATAAAGACTTTAAATCCCATTTCTTAAAACTAATCTTGTCTTGTGTTTTGATTCTTGTGTCTTGTGTCTCAGTAGAGTCTCAACCAACATCATTTAGCTCGAGAGGAGTTGGCGGAGGAGGAGCACTCTTTTCTCTTTCAATAAACCCATCCAATAACAACGAATATTTTGTTTCCTGTGATATGGGTGAATTGTTTCACACAACCGATTACGGAGTAACCTACTCACAAGTGCATTACACGGAGTTGATAGGCGGACACAATTCAAAAGTATGTTTTACTTCTACTGTCGGTTTGCTTTACAGCATCAATTATGCAAACAATGAAGTAGTGCCAATGAAAAGTACTGATGGAGGTGTAGTTTGGTCGCCATTGCCCGGTAATCCAGATAATACAGAAGAAACATTTTCAATAAATGCCGATTTTAATAATCCGAATCGTGTGATTATTTCTTATTACGGAGAAATATTTTTCTCAAGCAATGGTGGAACAACATTTACAAGTATCCACACTGCAGCAACTGGTTCGGGAAATACTGTTGGAGGAGTTTTCTTTGATGGAACAAATATTTATATCGGGACAAATGATGGAGTTTTAGTTTCTACCAACTCAGGTGTTACTTGGACAACAGCAGCAATCACAGGTATTCCAGCAGGACAACAAATTTGGTCGTTTGCTGGAGCAAAAGTAGGAGCAACAACACGTTTCTTCTGTATAACCGGAAATGCAGCAGATATTTATGTGGGTTTGGTGGGGTCTGATTACTGGGATTTCATGAAAGGTGTGTACTCTGTTGATTACGGAGCGGGAAATTGGGTGCCTCGTATGACAGGGATAGTAACAGGTACAGACTTTCCCATGTTTGTTGGAATGGCAACAAATGATATTACCACTGCTTATTTAGCAGGAAGTAATTCCAGTTCAGAACCTATTGTTTTAAAAACTACAACAGGCGGAACTTCTTGGAACGATGTATTTATGACTGCAAATAATTTAAATATCAATACAGGCTGGAGTGGACAAGGTGGCGATAGAGGTTGGAGTTATGGTGAATGTCCGTTTGGTTTAGCAGTTGCTCCTAACAATGCGAACAATGTAATTTTTGGAGATTTTGGTTTTGTTCACAAAACATCTAATGGAGGAACAAATTGGCAACAAGGATATTTAAATCCGGCTGGACAACATCCAGTAAATACTTTAACTCCGCAATATGCAAGCTATCAAAGCAGCGGCATAGAAAATACAACATGTTGGCAAGTACATTGGGCAGATGCAAACAACATGTGGGCTTGCTTTTCAGATATCAGAGGATTGAGAAGTACAGATGCAGGAAGTTCATGGTCGTTCAATTATACTGGAAATGCAGCCAATTCAACATATCGTGTGGTAGAACATCCAACTACAGGAACATTGTATGCTGGTTGTTCCAACATTCATGATATGTATCAAAGTACTCGTTTGGGTGATGCTATTTTAGATGGAACAGATGTTAATGGAAAAATAATTTATTCAACTAACAATGGATTGACTTGGCAAAATCTTCACATATTCAATCATCCTGTTTTTTGGATTGTTTTAGATCCATCAAATCCAAATATCGCTTATGCAAGTGTAATTCATTACAATGGCGGAACTGGTTTAGGTGGAATTTACAAAACAACAAATTTAAATTTATTGGCAGGATCAACCTGGACATTGTTGCCCAATCCTCCTCGTACAGAAAAACATCCAGCAAGTATTGTGGTGTTGAACGATGGAAATGTGGTTGCGACTTATTCTGGAAGAAGAACAACAGTTTTTACCGCAAGCTCAGGAACGTTTGTATATAATGGCAGCACATGGACAGATGTATCCGATCCTGGAATGTATTACTGGACAAAAGATATTATTGTTGACCCGAATGATGCAACACAAAACACTTGGTATGTTTGTGTATTCAGCGGTTGGGGCGGACCACCAAATGGTTTGGGTGGAATTTATAAAACTACGAACAGAGGAAGTAGCTGGACAAAATTAACAGGAACAACTATTGATAGAGTTACTTCTTTGACGTTCAATCCAAGTAATGCAAATCAAGTTTTTATTACAACAGAGGGACAAGGTTTGTGGATGTCGAGTAACATCAATTCGGGTGTGCCAACATTCTCAATAGTTTCGGCTTATCCGTTTCAACAACCGGAGCGCGTATTTTTTAATCCGTTTATTCCAAGCGAAATGTGGGTAACGAGTTTCGGAAATGGAATGAAGGTTGGTTCTCTTTTATCGACAGGTGTTACAGAATTTTCCGATGCTAAAGATTTGCAAATTTTTCCAAACCCAACAAATGGAGTAGTAACGATTGTGAATGCAGAAGCAAAACAAGTAAAAGTTTTTAATACAATTGGACAAGAAGTATTTGCGAATGAATTACAAAACGGAGAAACACAAATTGATTTATCATTTTTAGAAACAGGAATTTATTTTGTTGTCTGTGGTGAGAAGAAAACGAAAATTGTACTCACTAGATAGCAAAAATGGCACGCAGATTTCGCGGATTTACGCTGATAAAAAATAAAATAAGGAAGCAATGAACATAAGTGTTATGCGCTTAACATATTTGATTTGTAAGTATCAGTGAATAATGCAAAATATAAAGATCTGCGAGAATCTGCGAAATCTGCGAGCAACCTTTGATCAATAATCCGTAATTTCGCATATGCTTTCTCAACGACAATTATTTTTAAATCACATAGCACAAACAAGTGAAACACCTTTGGCCTTAGAAATTGAAAAGGCTGAAGGTGTTTATTTATTTGATACTTCTGGCAAACGTTACCTCGATTTAATTTCAGGAATTTCTGTAAGCAATGTTGGTCATCGTCATCCTAAAGTTGTTACAGCAATAAAAGAGCAAGTTGATAAATATATGCATACAATGGTTTTTGGAGAGTATATTCAGAATCCTCAGGTAAAACTTGCAAAACATTTAGCTGACAATCTTCCATCAAATTTAAGTTCTGTTTATTTTGTGAATTCGGGAAGCGAAGCAATTGAAGGCGCTATGAAATTGGCAAAACGTTTTACTGGAAGAACAGAAATTATCTCTTTCAAAAATGCTTATCACGGGAGTACACATGGGAGTTTGAGTATAATGGGAAACGAAGAATTCAAAAATGCTTTTCGTCCACTGTTACCAGATACCAAGCAACTTGAATTTAATAATCCTTCTGATTTTTCTCAGATAACAGAAAGAACAGCTTGTGTTGTTGTAGAAACGATACAAGGTGAAGCCGGAGCTATTGTTCCACAAAATGATTTTTTGAAAAAATTGAGTATTCATTGTAAGTTAGTAGGAGCAATGCTTGTAGTGGATGAGATACAATGCGGATTTGGACGAACAGGAAAATTGTTTGCCTTCGAGCATTATAATTTTGTTCCCGATATTTTATGCTTGGCAAAAGGAATGGGCGGAGGAATGCCAATTGGAGCATTTATTTCTTCGAAAGAAATTATGAATACCTTAACTAATAATCCTGTGTTGGGACACATTACAACATTTGGTGGACATCCAGTTTGTTGTGCTGCTGCCGATGCTACACTTTCTGTGTTGTTAGAAGAAAAAATAATGGATGAAGTAGAAGCGAAGGAGCAATTATTTAGATCGCTATTAAAACATCCTAAAATAAAATCGATAAAGGGAAAAGGTCTATTGCTTTCTTTAGAATTTGAATCATATGAGCAGAACAAATCCATTATTGATAAGTGTATTGAAAAAGGCGTGATCACCGATTGGTTTTTGTTTAATTCTGATTCAATGCGCATTGCCCCACCACTTATTATCACAGAAGAAGAGATTCAATTAGCATGCAAAGCCATTGTTGATTCTATAAATGAGGTGGTTTAACGTTCTTTAACTTTATTATTTAAAATTTTGGCATTAACATTGCATTATACAATTCAAATCTTAAAAAATAAGAATATGAAAAAGTTAAGTTTATTGTTTGCTTGTATTGGATTATTCACTTTTGCAGCAAACGCACAAGAGCCGGTTAAGGCAAAACAGCCTAAAGAAGCTGTTAAAGTAGCTCTAGTTGAACGACCAATAAAAGTCGCACCAACCACAGATACTAAAGTTCCTCAAGAAACAGTAAAAACTTCACCAGCACCAACAGTAGAAGCGAAACGAACTACAAACGTAAAAAAACACCCTATATTACCAGTTAAGGCAAAAGCAACAGCTGTTCCAGTAGTTAAAGCGGGAGAAGCAAAATAAAGTTTTTTTTGATTAAAATTTTCGAAGAATCCTGTCAAAATACTTGACAGGATTTTTTGATTTTAATAGTTGCCTATTGAAAGCATCACCAACGTACAGGCTTCAACAGGTTCAATATTATTTTTGATAAGTAAGTTTTCAAACTCAGGGTTTTCTGTTCCCGGATTAAAAATAACACGTTTAGGTTTTAAGCTGATAACATAATCAAACCATTCAGGTTGATTTTGTGGGCCAACATATAAAGTAACTGTATCAACATCTTTTAGTTCAGGTTTGCCTAACAAAATTTGTTCGCCATTTATTTCACCTCCTTTTATTCCAACAGGAACAACAGGGTGATTGTGTTTTTGTAACGATACTGTAGCTTTGTATCCATAACGTTCTGGATTTGTACTTGCGCCTATGACAACTGTTTTTTTTGACATTGTATTTTATTTAATATTCTTCAATATAATCTAAGTTCTTTCCATGACTTTCTTCTAAAAAAAAGATGGAAGCAAGGGCAATTGGAATAACAACAATTCCGACTATGATTGCAGCTTGTAAAATTCCCATGCCAGTTGACATACTTGTCCACCACATCGTCATTAACACTGTAGCTCCTCTAACAAAATTTGGAACTGTGGTGGTAACTGTTGAACGTATATTTGTACCAAATTGTTCGGAAGCAACAGTAATAAAAATAGCCCAATAACCCATTGCTACTCCTAAAGCAAAAGTGATGATGTAAAAATGAGTTGGTGTAATTCCATCTGAAACAAAATACCATGCGCAAAAAATGGCTAACATAGAAATAGCGATTGCCAATGCTTTTTTTCTGGATTTTAATTTTTGACTAATATAACCTGTGATGATACTTCCGATTGCAGCACCCATGTAATGATACATAATGGATTTGCCATTTGTTACCGGTCCGGTTACATGCAATGCGACAGCAAATTCTTTTGAAAAGAAAATCAAGATACCTACAACATACCAAACAGGAACACCAACTAAAATGCAGCAGAGGTATTTTAAAAATCGTTTGCCATTGCTGAACAAACTCAAGAAATTTCCTCGTTTAGCAGTTGATTCTTTTATTTTATCAAACATTCCAGACTCGTGAACATATACACGCAGTCCTAATAAGGCTAATCCTAATCCTCCGCCAATCCAATACGCTTGTTTCCAGCCCCATTCAGCAACTAAAAATGCCAATACTGCGCCCGCAATACCAACTGCAGAAACGATGCTTGTTCCCCATGCACGCGTTTCTTTTGTCATGACTTCGGATACCAACGTTATTCCAATTCCCAATTCACCTGCTAAACCAAATCCAGCAATAATTCTTAAAACAGCATATTGTTCAATGTTTTGTACAAATCCATTTGCAATGTTCGCTAAGGAATATAATAATATGGTTAAGAATAATGTTGATAGCCTTCCTTTTTTGTCGCCTAAAATCCCCCAAACTATTCCACCCAATAACATTCCAAACATTTGCATGTTTAATAAAAACACACCTTGATCTTTTATTTGATTTGCTGGTATTCCGATAGCTGCCAAGCTTGAATCACGCACAATTCCAAAAAGTGTTAAGTCGTAGATGTCAACGAAGTAGCCAAGCGCGGCCACAATAACAACAATGTTGAATGGGTTTGAGTTACCTAATTTAGTAGTCATCTGAAAATTGTTTAGATGTTAAAAATAAGAAAGAAAACTGAAAACTTGTAGGAATCTAAAAACAAAAAAAGCTTGCAAATGCAAGGGTTTTAAATATTCAGCGGAGAAATAGCCCCATCGGGGGAACCCCAGGACCTGTTACAGTCAACAGTTTTTCCCGATGGGACCACAATCTCCGTTCATTTAATATTGTTGTCTTTAAGCCAATTATAACCATCTATGGTTTTGAAAAAGATTTCTCTTTTGAGTGCTTCGGTTTTTGTTTGGTATTCTTCTGTGTAATGCACAACAAAAGGTGTTCTGGATTTAGTGCTTCTAACAAGCCCTGTGTTGTGCCTTTCTAGTCTTTTTACTAAATCTAAAGTGTAACCATAGTAAAACCCATCATCTTTTAAACTTTTCAATATGTAGACAACATAGGGCATACGAAATACTTGTAAATAAAAAGAAACCACACAATGTGTGTGGTTTCTTTTTATGATATTCAGCGGAGAAATAGCCCCATCGGGGGAACCCCAGGACCTGTTACAGTCAACAGTTTTTCCCGATGGGACCACAATCTCCGTTCATTTAATATTGTTGTCTTTAAGCCAATTATAACCATCTATGGTTTTGAAAAAGATTTCTCTTTTGAGTGCTTCGGTTTTTGTTTGGTATTCTTCTGTGTAATGCACAACAAAAGGTGTTCTGGATTTAGTGCTTCTAACAAGCCCTGTGTTGTGCCTTTCTAGTCTTTTTACTAAATCTAAAGTGTAACCATAGTAAAACCCATCATCTTTTAAACTTTTCAATATGTAGACAACATAGGGCATACGAAATACTTGTAAATAAAAAGAAACCACACAATGTGTGTGGTTTCTTTTTATGATATTCAGCGGAGAAATAGGGATTCGAACCCCAGGACCTGTTACAGTCAACAGTTTTCAAGACTGCCGCAATCGACCACTCTGCCATTTCTCCAACGGGCACAAAATTAGTATTTTTTCTTTCTAATTTAAAGAAAAAAGTGCAAAAAATACTTTAATTCCCTAACTTTGCTCTAATCCCCGTCACGTGTTTAGTACACATAAAACGTATGGTTATGAAAAAGTGCCTGATTATCTTGTGTTTACCTTTTGTTTTTGTAGTAAATAGCCTTTCTGCTTCTAATGTCACTGCATATTTGACTTATGGCATTTTTTCAGCTCCTGCAAAAGGCCCTTACCTCGAAACATATATATCAGTTATTGGTAATTCAATGAAATTTGTAAAAAATGCAAATGGAAAATATCAAGGCGCTGTTGATATTTCGATTGCTTTCCATCAAAATGGAGAAATAAAGAATGCTCAAAAATATTCATTAAGCAGTCCAGAAACAGCAGATACATCTAAAGGATTCCCTAATTTTATTGATCAACAGAGATATACTCTTGCAAATGGAGTATATGAAATGGAGCTTTCCATTGCCGATAAAAATAAACCAAATGAAAAACCTTTTGTCTCAACTGTCCCAGTTACAATAGAGTTTCCAACGGCTGTTATGGGGATTTCTTCTATTCAATTACTTGAATCGTATGCAAAAGCAGCAAGTCCATCTGTTATAACAAAAAGTGGATATGATTTAATGCCCTATGTTGCTAATTATTTCCCAGAAAATATCAGTAAAATAAAATTTTATACTGAGATGTATCAAGCGAAAAAATTATTAGGAGATGGCGAAAAATTAATTGTGTCTTATTATATTGAATCGTATGAAAAGTTAGCACGTTTGAGCGACTATGCTGGTTTTAACAAACAAGTAGCGAATGATGTAAATATTCTTCTGTCGGAGCTGAGTATTGAGTCGTTGCCATCAGGAAATTATAATTTGGTTGTAGAAGTCAGAGATAAAGAAAATAAAATTCAGGCACAGCAGAAAGCATTTTTTCAAAGAACAAATAAATTGGCTGCTTTTAATTTTGAGGATATAAAAACCATATCTGTAAATAGTACTTTCGTTAGTTTTTACAAAAATGCGGATTCACTTGGATACTATATTAAGTGCTTGCGTCCGATTTCCAGCACAATTGAAGTTCAATTTTCTGAAAACCAAATTAAGGCAAAGGAGCTGGAATTAATGCAACAGTATTTTTATAATTTTTGGAAATCAAGATATCCATTAAATCCGGAAATAGCTTGGCTGGATTACTACATGGAGGTTCAGAAAGTAAACAAGGAGTATGGAACGTACGGACTAAAAGGTTTTGATACTGATAGAGGGCGAGTGTATTTGCAATACGGACCTCCTGATCAAAAAACCGTTTATGATAACGAACCTAGTGCATTTCCGTATGAAATATGGGAATATTACACATTGAATGATAGATCTCAAATGCTTGTAAACCCTGGTAATAAGCAATCGAGCAAAATTTTTGTTTTTTATGACCCTGATTTAGTAACAAACAGATTTACTTTAATCCATTCGGAGGCTCGTGGAGAAATTTTGAACACCCGCTGGAGATTATTGATTCACAAACGTGATACTCAATCCAACAATTTGGATGAAGAAAATGTTCCGGATCATTTCGGTGGAAACTCCGATGAGAATTTTAATAATCCCCGATAATAGAACCCTGTCGTAATTTATGAAGGTTGCCGTTGTTATTTTAAATTGGAATGGAAAGAACTTTCTGGAAAAGTTTTTACCATCCGTTTTTTCTTACAACTCTTCCTACGCTGAAATTATTGTTGCTGACAATGCATCTACAGATGATTCTGTGTCATTTGTAAAAAACCATTATCCTCTAATAAAAGTCATTGAAAATACTGATAATGGTGGTTTTGCCAAAGGGTATAACGATGCATTAAAGCTGGTGGATGCGGAATACTATGTGTTGCTAAATTCAGATGTTGAAGTAAGTCCCAATTGGATTGATTCCATTATTAAATTGATGGATACAGATAAAAATATTGCCGCTTGCCAACCTAAAATACTAGCATTTGATAATAAACATGTATTTGAATATGCAGGAGCGGCAGGTGGATTTATAGATAAATATGGTTATCCATTTTGTAGAGGCCGTATCTTAGATACTTTAGAAGAAGATAAAGGTCAGTACAATGATGTAAGAGAAATATTTTGGGCTACTGGTGCTTGCTTGTTTGTTAGATCGGAGTTGTATCATAAAGTGAACGGTTTTGATGAAGACTTTTTTGCTCACATGGAAGAAATTGATTTGTGTTGGCGATTAAAAAATCTGGGCTACAAGATTATGTATTGTCCCGATTCAACGGTTTACCATGTTGGAGGTGGAACGCTCAATAAAACAAGTCCCCAAAAAACATATTTAAATTTCAGAAACAATTTAATTCTGTTGTGCAAAAATCATCCTCCTCAATACTTCTTTCTAAAACTTATGTGGAGAATGAATCTGGATGGAGTAGCAGGAATAAAGTTTCTTTTTGCCAGACAGTTCCTCCATTTTATAGCTGTATTGAAAGCACATAAGAGTTTTTATTTTACCCTTGGCCGAACATTAAAAAAACGAAAAGCATTAAAAAAGCACATTACAAAATATACCACCTCAGCAGTTTATCTCCATAGCATTGTTGCTGATTATTACATCAGAGGAAAGAGAACCTTTAAGGAAATTGATTTGAAAAATAGGTTTTTATAAGCCTATTTCATTAAAAAATAATCCAATGAAAGTTTGTTGACTGAATCAGGTATAATCATAAGTATACACCATAGAATAATTCTAGGGAAAACAATTTTCATGTCCCATACCGGATTAATCAAGCTGAAAGCAGCTGTTACTAATACCAAGTCAAAGCCGATTAAATACAAAGAATACTTAGTGAATATGCCTAATATTAAGGTTAATCCGCAGGTAAGTTCAATGAAAGACGATAGATATGCACTTATGATGATGATCCCCATCGGCATTTTTACTTTTCCAAATTCATATTTAAATGAATCAATCACTCCCGCCATTTTTACTCGTATTACTTTGTCGTAACCTTGCATAAACAATAAGAGGCCTAGAATTATTCTAAGCACCAATGCCATAATTGATTCGTTTGTCGTTATTTCCATATCCAAAGGTCTTATTTAATTATGTGCTTTCGCATGATAAAAATCAGTTGATAAAACTTTCCACCGCCAACCTGTATGAATCCATTCCAAAGCCTGAAATAGAACCTTTACATTTTGGTGCAATCAAGGAAGTATGTCTAAAGTCTTCGCGGGCAAAAACATTAGAAATATGTACTTCTATAACTGGTGTTTTGATAGAAGCAATAGCATCGCGCAAAGCAACAGAGGTATGTGTATAGCCACCGGCATTTAACAGGATGCCATTAAATGAAAACCCTACTTCATGTAATTTGTTAATTAATTCACCTTCCACATTGCTTTGATAATAAGTCAATTCAATTGTTGCAAACTTCTTTTTTAACTCATTAAAGTAAGTTTCAAAAGTCTGACTCCCGTATACATCCGTTTCGCGAGTTCCTAATAAATTAAGGTTAGGGCCGTTTATAATGATAAGTTTCATTTGTTTTCAAAATAATCAACACTTCGACTCCGCTCAGTGTGACGATCCGTTTGTGAGTCTGAGCGGAGTCGAAGACTTTATTCGGTGCACTAAAAAGCTTTTGTGAGTTGTTAATTCGCTATTGTTAATATTTGTTTGAATACAAAGATATATCAAAATTTGGATTCGTATTTTTGTGCGTACCAAAATTAACCATTTACCCAATCAACTTGCAACAATTTTGAACTGGAACATTTATATAAAAGGATTTAAATCCTTTTTGTCATTAGAAAAATCCCTTTCGGAGAACTCCGTTGAAGCTTATTTGCATGATGTGAATAAGTTGGTTCAGTTTCTTGAAGACAAAAAGTATGATCTTTCTCCTAAAGACATTCAACTGAAACACCTGCAGGAGTTTCTTGTTTGGATAAATGAATTGGAGATGACAGCCACTTCACAAGCACGAATGATAAGTGGAATAAAAGGTTTTTACAAATATTTATTGTTAGAGAACATCATAAGTGTTGACCCTACAGCCTTATTAGAAGCACCAAGGTTAGCCCGTAAACTGCCCGACACTTTGAGTTTGGATGAAATTAACAAACTGATTGATTCGATTGATTTGAGTAAAAAAGGCGGACAAAGAAACAAAGCAATGCTCGAAACTTTATACAGTTGCGGATTACGTGTAAGCGAATTGGTAAATTTAAAAATTTCGAACCTGTTTTTTAATGAAGATTATATAAAAGTGACAGGGAAGGGAGATAAAGAAAGGCTTGTTCCTATTGGTAGTGTAGCGATAAAACAAATTGAAATTTATAAAGACGAAGTAAGGTGTCATCTTCCTGTAAAAAAGGACAATGAGGACTTTTTGTTTTTAAATAGTAGAGGAAGTAAAATTTCTAGAATACATGTGTTTACAACTATCAAAGACTTAGCCTTTAAAGCTCAGATTAAAAAAAGAATCAGTCCGCATACTTTTCGACACTCATTTGCTTCACATTTAATTGAAGGAGGAGCCGATTTAAGAGCAGTACAAGAGATGTTAGGACATGAGTCTATTACAACAACGGAGATTTATACACACCTCGACAGGGATTATTTAAGAGAAGCAATTATTCGCTTTCATCCAAGGTCTTAGTATTATTTTTCACCTTTAGTGCCCTTGCCTTTTAGCTTATCAATCAACACTCTCTTAAATTGTTCCTCGGCATTATACAATCGGGATACTTTTTTGATTGGAAGAACAGCTTTGAACTTTATGTTGTATTCTTTTTGTAAGTCAAGTTCTTTCTGACGAAATGCAAAATCATTCTCAATCGCCTGTTCTATTTCTTTGTCCGTTAGTTCTTCAATGTTTTTTTTTGCTTCACGCTCATCTTGTCTACGTTTTTTTCTTAGTTCTTTAAGTTTCTCGGTATATTGATTATAAACAGGCCAGAATACTTGTGCTTCTTCCGGACTTAAGTCGAGTTTAGTTGTTAAAAACGCAATCTTCATCGATTCGATATTGTCGTTTTTTTCTTGGCGTTCAGCTTTTCCTTTTGGAGGTGGCCCCATAGTTTGTGAATACGCAACGCCTATAAATGAAATGAAGGCAAGTACAAGAAGGGTTTTTAGGGCAGATGTTTTCATTTGTGCAAAGTTCATTTTAGATTCGTAAAAATTTGTAGCTATAGTTCACTGCTTAAATTTAATTCTTCAATATTGTTATCAAGCAGATAATTTTCTATACTGTTTTCATCGTCTGAAATACTTTCTATACTGGCGGATGCATCAGTTGTAAGGTGTTCCACAATTAAATTTTCATTGATGTAATAGAGATTGTCTTCCAAAGAAAGCTCTTCGGTTGATAGTGATTGTTTAGTGTTATTGTTGTTAGTGTAATATATTCCGATAATCGATAAGAGTATAATAGCGATGAAGGAAAAAGCAAAACGCGGTCGCAACAACCAAAATAGCCAATCCAATGTAGTCGATTTTTCCTTGCTTTGAATAACTCTTTCTTGAATGATGGTTGGAAGTTCTTCAAAATAATCTGTTGGTACTTCAAACGGATTGTATTTATCGATACTCAAAAGAGTAGGAGCAAACGATTTTATCTCTTCTTCATCATCAATACGATTTTGTAATTTAGAGGTAAAAGAATCAAAATAATCGTTGGATGGGTTAAATGGGTTATTAGAGCTAAGCTTAGAAAGCTTAGGTGCCAAACCATTTAAGTCATTGTCATCATTAATATTGTGATCGTTATTCATCTTTTGTTTGATTCGTTTTGTTCAAAAAGGTTTAATCTTTTGTCAAATAATCTTCAATCTTTTTCACAGCATGATGATACGATGCTTTTAGAGCACCAACAGATGTTTCTAAGATCTCACTCATTTCGGTGTATTTCATTTCCTCAAAATACTTCATATTAAAAACAATGCGTTGTTTGTCGGGCAATGTCAATATGGCTTTCTGAAGTTTTGTTTGTATCTCATCTCCCTTGTAATAGCTATCACTTTCGAGAGTGTTTGCTAAGAAAGCAGATACATCATCAAGAGGAATGCCTGCTCTTTTTTTCTTTGCATTTAAAAAATTGATGGATTCGTTGGTAGCTATGCGGTACATCCAAGTGAAGAGTTGTGATTCTTCTTTGAAGTTTCCAAGATGACGCCAAACCTTTATAAATACATTTTGAAGCACATCATCCGTATCATCATGATCGATGATGATTTTGCGGATATGCCAGTAAAGTCGTTTTTGATATTCCCGAACAAGCAAATTAAACGCATAGTTGCGTGTTGCTTCATTTCGAAATTGATCGATAATCTCTTGATCGAGTGCGGAGGCTTTTGGCTTGCTATGATTTACTTCACTTTTCATAGTATGCAAGCCGTTCTAAATGATTCGGTTTGCTGTTTATTTGCGTTTTAAAACCTTATTTACTGCTTCAACAATGTTGATAGCGTCTAAGCCATATTTTGTCATTAATTGATCGGGTGTGCCGCTTTCTCCAAAACTATCATTTACTGCAACCATTTCAATTGGAGTTGGTAACTCTCTTGCTAATAATTGTGCGATGCTGTCACCTAATCCGCCATTCATCTGATGTTCTTCAGCTGTAACAACACAACGTGTTTTTTTAGCCGAGTTTATGACAGCAGTAATATCCAAAGGTTTAATGGTATGGATATTTATTATTTCAGCACTTATTCCTTTTGCTGCTAATTGCTCACCTGCTTCAATAGCTTTCCAAGTTAAATGACCTGTAGCAAATATGGTAACATCGGTTCCTTCGTTTAACATCACTGCTTTGCCAATCTCAAATTTTTGGTCTGCTGGAGTGAAGTTAGGAACGGTAGGACGACCGAATCGTAAATAAACAGGTCCTTCATAAGCAGCAATAGCAATTGTAGCCGCTTTCGTTTGATTGTAATCACATGGATTGATTACAACCATTCCGGGTAGCATTTTCATTAATCCTAAATCTTCCAGTATTTGATGTGTTGCACCATCTTCTCCCAATGTTAATCCTGCATGGGATGCGCAAATTTTTACGTTTTTACCTGAGTAGGCAACTGATTGACGAATTTGGTCATACACGCGACCTGTAGAGAAATTAGCAAAGGTGCCAGTAAAAGGAATTTTACCACCAATCGTTAAGCCTGCAGCAATGCCAATCATGTTTGCTTCAGCAATACCAATTTGAAAGAACCTTTCAGGATGATCTTTTGCAAAAGCATCCATTTTAAGAGAACCGGTTAAGTCGGCACACAATGCAACAACATTTGGGTTTGATTTTCCCAGTTCTGATAATCCTGCTCCAAATCCTGAGCGGGTGTCTTTCTTTTCGGTAAAGGTGTGTTTTTTCATTTAATTAGTTGTATATATAAAATTTATAAAATATTGATAATCAATTTAGTATAGTTTTATAGAAGTTGATACTCCCGACTCGACTTTAAAGCGTTTTTCAATCGTATAAATTGCTTCTTTTGCGTTCTTTGGTCTGAATTCTATTCTGTATTTTCCGGGTTGCAGGTTGATGGTTTCTTGAACCAACGCGCTGTTTAGGTTACAAACCCAAACCAATTTGTTGTTTTCTTCTAAGAATAAACTTCCGGGTCCCTCACTGGGCTTAGCAATATTCACACTTCCTGCTTGTGGTATTTCGATATAAGTGGTTTTACTTTGGCCCACATCCACCTTATCCAATTTGATGCGAGGCAATGTTAAAATCTCTAAATCATACTTTCCAACGATAAACTTTTCAGTAGTATTAAGTTGTTGAACATGAAGTGTTTGCATGTCTCCATTTTTACGAATGATACAATTGATATTTGAACTGCCTGATATTTTCAAATTGATATACCCTTGAGGCGCATCTACACCTATTGTGTTGTGTTTACCAGGAACAAGTTCGATTCCTTTCTTTTCAACGGGAGGAATGGTATGAACAACCATTTTGTAGGTACCAATTGGGTCGATGATAAGTGTATCAGGAACACCTTTGGTGTTAATTGTGTGAACATAGTTGTAACGAATGATTCCGGTTTGTTCGTCATAAAAGGTCATGTTTACATCTGTTTCAGTTGGTCTGCCTATCTGATCATTCAAATTTACCTGAACGGTTGTGTTGTTTAAGGCTTGAGAAATAACAATGTTGAGGATGTTTTTGAAGCTCGCTTCACTTGAAGCATCATAGAACTTACCAATACAACCAAAAGAGTTGATATAACTCTGGTCTAATCCAATTCCAATAACAAATGGTTTTAAAACGATTCCTTTTTTCTGAAGAGCCAAAGAAACAGCACATGGATCGCCATCACATTCTTCAATTCCATCTGTAATCAAAATAATGATGTTGCGTACATTGGCATTGGAAGCAGAAGGAAAATCGCCTCCGCATTGTTCCAAGGTATAAGCAATTGGTGTTGTTCCCTTCGGAACCAGCATTTTCAGTTTGTTTTTGATGGCTTGAGCATTGTTTTTGCCAAAAGGGACTTCCAGTTTTGTATCCGTACAGCTTCTTTCCGGCCTCAATGGAACCTGATGTCCGTAAACACGAAAGGCTAATTCTAGATTGGGATTATCAACTTTCTGCATGCTGTCTAAAAAATCGCTGAGCATCTTCTTAGCCATGTCCATTTTCATTCCGTTCTGCCATTGTCCGAACATACTGAAAGAAGCATCAAACACAAATTCGATACGCGTTAATGGTTTGGCTTGCTGTGCAGATAAGTCAAAAGGGAGAAAGGCAAAAGTCAAAAGGATTGCAAATGTTACAATCTTTGTCTTTGAAATCTGAAATCTGAAATTGTTTTTTATCATTTTTGAATGAGGTTAGACTTTTAAATTAAGAGATTAATAATCTCCCAATGTTTCAGGATTCTGATTCAAAGCCTGTGCCAACTGTTCATCGTTAGGAGCAACACCATGCCATTTATGGCTTCCCATCATAAAATCAACTCCGTTACCCATTTCTGTTTTCATTAGTATCAGTACTGGTTTGCCTTTTCCTGTATGTTCTTTAGCCTTTTTGAGTGTGGCAACAACGGAAGCTGTATCGTTTCCTTTTTCAAGATCAATCACATCCCAACCAAATGCTTCAAACTTTGCACGTAAACTTCCCATAGGTAACACTTGATCGGTAGAACCATCAATCTGTTGCCCGTTCATATCCACTGTAGAAATAATATTGTCTACTTTCTTTGCAGAAGCATACATTGCAGCTTCCCAAATTTGTCCTTCTTGTAATTCACCATCACCATGTAGTGTATAAACAATAGAAGTATCCTTATTTAATTTTTTTGCCAAAGCAGCGCCAATGGCAACCGACATCCCTTGTCCGAGTGAACCGGAAGCAACACGCACTCCAGGTAATCCCTCGTGAGTTGTAGGGTGTCCTTGCAAGCGGGAGTTTAGTTTTCTGAATGTTGCCAATTCTGCAACAGGAAAGTATCCTGAACGAGCTAAAGTACTATAGAATACGGGGGAAATATGACCGTTTGATAAGAAAAAAAGATCTTCATTTTTCCCGTCTATTGTGAAATCAGCCGGGTTGTGTTTCATAATCTCGAAATAAAGTGCAACAAAGTATTCGGCACAACCCAAAGAGCCACCTGGGTGACCCGAATTTACTGCATGAACTTGTCGTACAATGTCTCTCCGAACTTGCGAAACAATTTTTTCTAATTCTGCTGTTGAGGCCATAAAAGTTGTTGATTAATTTGTTTTTTTTACTTTAGCGCTCAAAAGTATCAATTTTTACAAGGCTTTGAGGGATTGTTGAAAAATCGCATTATTGTTGAAAACTCAAGTAAATAAAGCTGAATAAGGGTTTTTATAGTTTTTTGATATACTTATATTTGCGGGCTGAAAAAATAATAGACAGTCTGGAGTAGACAATAGACAAATAAAAAAAATCAGCTACTTTTTGACTTTTAACTTTTTAACTTTTAACTTAAAAAAATGGCATTACAGTGTGGAATAGTGGGATTACCAAATGTTGGAAAATCCACTTTATTTAATTGTTTATCAAACGCAAAAGCACAAGCGGCAAACTTCCCGTTTTGTACAATAGAGCCCAATGTGGGAGTAATCACTGTTCCTGATGAGCGTTTGGCAGTTCTGGAGAAATTAGTAAGCCCCGAAAGAGTTGTACCTACTGTTGTTGAAATAGTAGACATCGCTGGATTAGTAAAAGGTGCCAGTAAAGGTGAAGGTTTGGGAAATAAATTTTTGGCAAACATCAGAGAAACAAATGCTATCATTCACGTGTTGCGTTGTTTTGATGATGATAACATTATTCACGTAGATGGTTCTGTAAATCCCGTGAGAGATAAAGAAATTATTGATACCGAATTGCAATTGAAAGATTTAGAATCGGTGGAAGCGAAGATAAAGAAGGTGGAGAAGATGGCAAAGACCGGCAATGATAAAGATGCGAAAAAAGCATTCGAAGTTTTAACAAGCCTGAAAGAGCTTTTGGAACAAGGGAAATCTGCACGTGCTGCAAATTTATCGGAGCAAGATTTGGTACATGTAGCAGATTGTTGTTTGTTGACCTTGAAACCAGTTCTATATGTTTGCAATGTAGATGAAAAGTCGGTAAAAACGGGAAACAAATATGTGGAGCAGGTAAAAGAAGCTGTAAAAGGTGAAAATGCGGAGGTGTTAATCATCACAGCAGCCATGGAAGCGGAAATAGCAGGTTTGGATACTTACGAAGAACGTCAGCTGTTTTTAGGTGAAATGGGACTTACGGAGCCGGGGGTGAATTTTTTAATAAAAGCAGCTTATAGAATATTGAATTTACAAACCTACTTTACAGCAGGAGTAAAGGAAGTAAGAGCATGGACCATCATAAAAGGAATGACCGCTCCGCAAGCAGCCGGAGTGATTCATACCGACTTTGAAAAAGGATTTATTAGAGCAGAGGTGATTAAGTACAACGATTTTGTTACTTTAGGCTCCGAAGTAGCTTGTAAGGATGCCGGAAAAATGGGCGTAGAAGGAAAAGAATATGTGGTGAATGATGGGGATTTAATGCATTTTAGATTCAACGTATAGTACGGATAACGAATAAAAACGAATATTACGAATCTGTTGGTGTTAGAAAAAGCCATTAATTCAGGTATTCAACTCTTAAATAGTTTAAAGTACTTTTATTAAAAAAATAATTAAAAAATAATTGAGAATATTAAATTGATTGCGATTTAGGGTTTGGAGTTTAGCAAACGCAGATTCGTAAATTCGCATAAATTAGTGATCCGTACCTATGGCTAAAGAATCAAAATATACCGAAGACAGTATAAAAACCCTGGAGTGGAATGAGCACATTCGTCTTCGTCCTGGGATGTATATTGGTAAGTTGGGAGATGGTTCATCACCCGATGATGGTATTTATATCTTATTAAAAGAAACGCTCGATAACTGTATCGATGAGTTTGTTATGGGCAATGGAAAGACTATTGAAGTAACTATCAAAGATAAAACAGTGCGTGTGAGAGATTATGGTCGCGGTATTCCTTTGGGAAAATTAGTGGATGTAGTTTCTAAGATTAATACAGGAGCAAAATACGATTCGGAAGCATTTAAGAAATCGGTTGGATTGAACGGAGTTGGAACAAAAGCGGTAAATGCTCTTTCTAGCTATTTTAATGTTCAAGCTTTTCGCGATGGGAAAACAAAATCAGCAGATTTCTCAATAGGTAATTTGGTGAAAGAATCAAGATTGACGGATTCTGACCAGCGTATGGGAACATTGGTGAACTTTATTCCTGATGAAAAAATATTCGGGAAATATCATTTCATCAATGAGTATGTTGAGAAGATGTTGTGGAACTACGCTTACCTGAATACAGGTTTGACTATTGTTTACAACGGACAAAAATTCTTTTCGGAAAATGGGTTGTTGGATTTGTTGACACAGAATATCAACGGGCCAATTCTATATCCGACCATTCACTTGAGTGGATACGACATTGAAGTGGCGATGACACATAGCAATCAGCAATACGGGGAAGAGTATTATTCCTTTGTAAACGGTCAGCATACCACACAAGGTGGAACTCACCAAGGCGCATTCAGAGAAACGTTGGTTAAAACCATTCGTGATTTCTTTAAAAAAGATTTTGAAGCAGTAGATGTTCGTACGTCCATCATTGCTGCAGTAAGTATAAAAGTTCAGGAACCCGTTTTTGAATCTCAAACAAAAACGAAATTGGGTTCAACGGATGTTGGTCCGAAAGGCCCATCTGTTAAATCATTCATTGGTGATTTTTTAAAAACAGAGTTAGATAATTTCCTTCATAAAAATCCGGAAACGGCTCAAGCGATTTTACAAAAAATTCAATCGAGTGAGCGCGAACGTAAAGATTTACAAGGAATTCAGAAGTTAGCTCGTGAGCGCGCTAAGAAATCAAATCTTCATAACAAAAAATTACGTGATTGTAGAATTCACATGCAATCGAATGATGAACGTAAATTAGAAACAACTTTATTTATTTGCGAGGGCGATTCGGCAAGTGGTTCTATCACTAAAACACGTGATGTGAATGTGCAAGCGGTATTCAGCTTAAAAGGAAAACCTTTGAATGCATACGGTTTAACTAAAAAGATTGTATACGAGAACGAAGAGTTCAACCTGTTACAAGCAGCATTGAATATTGAGGATGGAATCGAAAACTTACGTTACAACAACATTGTAGTTGCTACCGATGCCGATGTGGATGGAATGCACATTCGTTTGTTATTAATGACTTTCTTCTTGCAGTTCTTTCCTGATTTAGTAAAAAACGGACATGTATACATTTTACAAACTCCATTATTCCGTGTAAGAAATAAAAAAGAAACGATTTATTGCTACAGCGATCAAGAGAGAAAAGCAGCAATTGAAAAATTAGGCTCTAAGCCAGAGATAACACGATTTAAAGGTTTGGGAGAAATTTCTCCAGACGAGTTTAAATTGTTCATCGGAAAGGATATGCGTAAAGACCCTGTGATTATTGGAAAAGATAGAAGCATTGTGGATATGTTAGGATATTATATGGGTAAAAACACACCAGAACGTCAGGATTTTATTATTGATAATTTGGTGGTGGAAAAGGATCTAGTAGAAGGAGCATAGCTCAAACAGGTCGCTCCTGCGGAGCTTGAGATGGGTGTCGTAGAGCTTTTGTTACAAACAGGATGCTCCTATGGAGCATAAATGTTTGATAATAGTTTTGGAATTTTTTTAGCTCCGTAGGAGCGCCCTGTTTGTAGA
>CAYWAV010000007.1:59018-73127 GCA_964456225.1 uncultured Chitinophaga sp.
TTTGTAGAAAAAATAACGATTAACATTTTAAAAGCTCCGTAGGAGCGCCCTGTTTGTAGATAAATGTTTGATAATAGTTTTGAAATTTTTTTAGCTCCGTAGGAGCGCCCTGTTTGTAGAAAAAATAACGATTAACATTTTAAAAGCTCCGTAGGAGCGCCCTGTTTGTAGATAAATGTTTGATAATAGTTTTGAAATTTTTTTAGCTCCGTAGGAGCGCCCTGTTTGTAGAAAAAATAACGATTAACATTTTAAAAGCTCCGTAGGAGCGCCCTGTTTTATGCCAAATACGTATTCTCAAATTTATATCCAGATTGTTTTTGCAGTAAAAGGAAGAGAGAATCTAATATGGGGCAATAACAGAGACGAATTGCATAAGTATATAACAGGAATAATTCAAAAACGTGAACAAAAATTATTGTCAATATTTTGCATGCCCAATCATACACATATATTGGTAGGATTGAAACCATCTATTTCTGTTTCTGATTTAGTAAGAGATATAAAAGCGGGGTCTTCAAATTTTATTAACGAACAAAAATGGATAAAAGGAAAATTTAGTTGGCAAGAAGGATTTGGAGCTTTTTCTTATTCCCGAAGCCAAATTGATAATGTAATTAAGTATATTTTAAATCAGGAAGAACATCATAAAATCGTTTCTTTTAAAGATGAATATTTAGATTTTTTGAAAAAATTTGAAATTCAATACGATGAAAAATACTTGTTTGATTGGACTGATGAACAGGCCGCTCCTATGGAGCTGATAAGGTGATGTGTGATTATATTACAAACAGTTAGCTCCTAACGGAGCAAAAAATAGAAAAGAAGATTAGTAATCGTAAATAACAAAAAACAAGCTCCATAGGAGCGACCTAATTGTAGTATGAGTAAAGAAGAAAATACAAATGAAGAATTAACAGGCGGAGGTGATGACTTGCACAATGTCATTCACGTTTCGGGGATGTACAAAAACTGGTTTTTGGATTATGCCTCGTATGTAATTCTTGAACGTGCTGTTCCTTATGTTGAAGATGGTTTGAAACCCGTTCAACGAAGAATACTACATTCTATGAATGATTTAGATGATGGTCGGTATAATAAAGTAGCGAACATTATCGGGCATACTATGAAATACCATCCGCATGGCGATATGAGTATTGGTGATGCTTTGGTGGCGTTGGGACAAAAAGATTTATTGATTGATACACAAGGAAACTGGGGGAATATTTTAACAGGCGATAGAGCAGCCGCTCCACGTTACATTGAAGCACGATTATCAAAATTTGCTACTGAAGTTGTTTTTAATCCCAAAACTACTGTTTGGTTAACCAGTTACGATGGACGAAATAAAGAGCCAGAAACATTACCCGTAAAATTCCCATTATTATTAGCACAAGGCGTAGAAGGAATTGCTGTTGGATTGGCTTGTAAAATGTTGCCACACAATTTTAATGAGTTGTGTGATGCATCAGTTGCCGTATTGAAAGGTAAAAAAACAGACATTATGCCTGACTTTGCCACTGCAGGTATGGCTGATTTCTCGAACTACAACGATGGTTTACGCGGTGGAAAAATAAGAGTTCGTGCAAAAATTTCTCAATTAGATAAAAAAACATTAGTCATAAATGAAATTCCATTTGGAACAACAACAGGTTCTTTAATAGATACTATTGTTGCTGCTAATGATAAAGGAAAAATTAAAATACGTAAAGTAGAAGACAATACTTCCGAAAATGTGGAGATTGTTATTCATTTGGTTCCTGGCATTTCTCCCGACAAAACCATTGATGCCCTTTATGCTTTTACAGATTGTGAGTTATCCATTTCTCCGAACGCTTGTATTATTGAAAATGATAAGCCTCGTTTTGTTGGAGTAAATGAAATGTTGAAAATTTCAACGCATAAAACATTAGCATTATTAAAAAGAGAATTAGAGATAGAGAAAGGTGAGTTGCAGGAATCTTATATGTTTGCCTCATTGGAGAAGATTTTTATTAAAGATGAAATGTATATCGATTTCAAAAATTATTCTGACAAGCCAACCTTGTTTGAATATTTAGGTGGCCGATTTTCAAAATATAAAAAGCAGTTTATTCGTGCCATTACAGATGAAGATTATGAGAAGTTGACACAAATACCAATGATTCGTATTACTCGCTTTGACTCTAAAAAGGCGGATGAGAAGATGAAAGCATTGGATGCTCGAATACAAGAAATTGATCATCACCTAGCCAACTTAGTTGAATATGCGATTGAATATTTTAAAAATTTAAAAAAGAAATATGGTGTTGGACGCGAACGTAAAACAGAAATTAAATCGTTTGAGAATATTGTTGCGACAAGTGTTGTAGTGGCAAACGAAAAATTATATGTGAACCGTGAAGAAGGATTTGCAGGATACGGATTGAAGAAAGATGAATTTGTAGGAGAGTGTTCTGATATTGATGATATAATTGTCTTCCTGAAAGATGGTTCAATGAAAGTGACCAAAGTGGCAGATAAAGCTTTTGTAGGCAAGGATTTACTTCATATCTCTGTATTCAAGAAAAATGATGAGCGTACGGTTTATAACGTTATTTACCGTGATGGCAAGGCGGGCAGTGTGTTTATGAAACGTTTTCCTGTAACAGGAGTTACTCGTGATAAACAATACGATTTAACTAAGGGAACGAAAGATTCTCAAATATTGTATTTCAGTGCAAATCCAAATGGAGAAGCCGAAGTAGTGGAAGTGCAGTTGAAGCCAATGCCAGGTTTACGTAAAGTGCAGTGGGATTTAAATTTCTCTGAGTTGGCAATTAAAGGTCGTAACTCAATGGGTAATGTGGTTACAAAATATTCAGTAAGAAAAATTTTATTAGCAAAAGCAGGTGTTTCCACATTAGGAGCACGTGATATTTGGTTTGACGATACTGTTCAACGTATCAATACAGATAAACGTGGAACGTTCTTAGGGAGTTTTGGTCCGGAAGATAAAATACTCACGATCACTCAAAATGGTCATTATAAATTAAGCAGTTTTGATGTATCCAATCACTTTGATACGGATATGATTTTGATTGAGAAGTTTAAGCCTAAGAACCCGATTTCTGCTATTTATTTAGATGGAGAAAGCAAAACATATTTCGTAAAACGATTTATGATTGAAGCTACCGATAAAAAGGTATTGTTTATTTCAGAAGCAGAAGGTTCAAGAATAGAGATTGTTTCAACAGAGGAATTGCCTGTGGTAGTTGTGAAGTATAGCAAAGTAAAAGACAAAGAAGTTCCTTCAGAGAGAATTGATTTAACTCAGTTTATTGAAGTAAAAGGAATGAAAGCGAAAGGAAATAAATTGTCGTACTCCAAAGTAAAAGAGATTAATTTATTGCCTCCTGTTGAAGTTCCTATTGATAAAGATGTGCTGGATGAGTTTGAGGAAAGCGGTATGTCGCCATTGGAAGCCATTAAAAAAGCACAGGAGCCTGTTAAAGATAAAAACTTGATTTCTATTGATCAGCAAATTAACCAACAAATTAAGTTGCCATCGCAAGAGAAAAAGAAAAAACCGAAAAAAGGAAAAGGCGGAGGAAAAGATTTGAAGCTGGATTTTTAGACGAACATTTGTCATTTCGAGCTGAGCAGAGAAAACCCTCAGATTCATATAATTGAATCTGAGGGTTTTCTTTTTGCTTTTCCCAATTATATTCCCGTAATTAGTAGTACAAATCATCCCAATAATTAATATCCCAATAAAATGAAATTTAAAAAATTACTAGTAGGAGTTTTTGCTGTTTTTGCAATTGTAAATAATACATCAGCTCAATTAAATGTTACATTTCAAGCACAATTAACTTATCCCGGACAAACATGTGCAAACATTTGCGGTTATGTAGATACAACCGGGAAAGAATATGCATTGGTTGGAGCATCCTTAGGAATGTCAATTGTTGATGTTACAATTCCTTCTGCACCAGTTGAAGTCATTCAAATTCCCGGTCCCGATAACTTATGGAAAGAAATTAAAGTAAGAGGCAAATATGCTTATGTTACTACAGAAGCTGGCGGTGGATTGCAAATTATTAATTTGAGTAGCTTACCAAACACGGCAGGTATTGTAGTAACAAACTGGACTCCAACCATTGCAGGAGCAGGTGGAGGAACATTGAGCTCTATTCACGCTTTGCACATCGATAATCAATATGTGTATTTGTTTGGTAGTAATTTGTTTAATGGCGGTGCTTTAGTTGCTGATATAACAAATCCTATGAGTCCTGTATATGTTGGTAATTATCAAAATTCTGTTTCACCTTATGTACATGATGGTTACGTAAGAAATGACACATTGTATGCAGGACATATTTATGACGGATTTTTCTCAGTAGTTGATTTTACAAACAAAACGGCTCCTGTAGAATTAGCGAATCAGAATACACCTACTAACTTTACTCACAATACCTGGTTATCACAAAACAGTAAAGTGTTATTTACAACGGATGAAACAAATGATTCTTATTTAACATCGTATGATATTTCCAATTTAGGAAGCATTAGCGAATTGGATAGAATTCAATCCAACCCAGGATCAAATTCGATTGTGCACAACACACATATCATAAACGTTTTAGGTAATGATTATGCTGTTACATCTTGGTATAAAGATGGTTTTGTGATTACTGATGTTGGTCGTCCAATCAACATGGTTCACGTTGGAGATTATGACACTTATGCTGGAACAGGCGGTGGCTTTGAAGGCGATTGGGGAGTTTACCCTTACTTGCCTTCAGGAACAATAGTTGTATCAAACATTGATGAAGGATTATTTGTTTTTTCTCCAAATTATGTTCGTGCATGTTATTTAGAAGGAATTGTTTCTGATACAACTTGTGGTGCTTTGTTGAGCAATGCAACAATTTCAATATCTACAGTTGGAATTACTGATCTTACGGACATTGTTGGTCAATACCGAACAGGAACATCGGTACCGGGAACATATACGGTTACAATCTCTTGTCCGGGTTACACATCAAAAGTATTTACAGGAGTTGTTTTAGCTCCGGGAGTACTAACAAATTTAAATGCGCAATTAGCTCCTTTAAGCACAGTAGCAGTAAATGGAACGGTTGAAGACGCAGTAACACTTGCTCCAATTGCATCAGCAGGAGTATTGATTACAGATCCAACCAACACTTATAGTTTTGTTACGGATGCTACAGGAAATTTCTCTAGTTGTAACGTAGTGGGTGGAACAAATTACGATGTGTATGCAGGAAAATGGGGATACACTACTTATTGCGCAACAGCACAAACAATTAATTTAACTTCATCTGCCTTATTGTATCAATTGAATGAAGGTTATTATGATGATTTTACTTTAAACTTCGGCTGGACAGTAAATACAAGTGCAAGTACAGGAGGATGGGAAAGAGGAGTTCCATTGGGGACTTTTAATGGAACAGATGCTGCAAATCCTGGAGTAGATGACGGTACAGATTGCTATACAATGGCATATGTTACTGGAAATACAGGAACAACAGGTTCTGATCAAGATGTAGATAACGGAGCTACCACATTAACTTCTCCAATTTTTGATCTTACAGGATATGCAACTCCTTCATTACATTATACACGTTGGTTTTATAATGCAGGTGGAACAGGAACTCCAAACGATTCCTTAAATATTTATTTAACAAACGGCTTAACAACAGTGTTAATTGAAACGGTTACTCAAGCTTCTCCTTTGAATTCAACATGGGTGCAAAAATCATACGATATTGCTACTTATGTTGCTCCAACTGCGAATATGAAAGTGATTGTAAGAACTGCCGATGCTGCTCCGGGACATATTACTGAAGCTGGTTTCGACAAGTTTTACATTACCAATTATGTTGGTGTGAATGAGCAGATTGCTAGTAATAACTCGGTTACTGTTTTTCCAAATCCATTTACCAACGAAACGTCCATTGCTTATGAATTGAAAAATTCCTTATCAACAAATGCTTCAATTGTTGTTACAGATGTTACAGGAAAAATGGTTGCAACGTATACATTGTCCCAAAACAAAGGAAGTGTGGTGGTTAGCCCGAATTTAAATGCAGGAATTTATTTTGTGAAAATTATCAATGGCGAAGAAGTTACGACACCTGTTAAGATTTTGAAAATGAAATAATGCTGATAAGTTCCCCTAGCCTTCTTTTTTAATGAGGGATAAAAAAATCCTGCTAAGAGAAATCTTAGCAGGATTTTTTTTAGTAACACTGAGCGGAGTCGAAATAGTACTCCATTATTCATTGCAAATGCGTATCGTTTTAAAATGAATATCCCATGCTGATATCGAACATCAGATGAAAATGGCCGTTGTAATATTCCCCAAACTCAGAAGTATCATATTTTGTAATTCGGTATGCGGTAACGTGATAGTAAGCTGTATTGTTTTTATAGCCGGCACCACCACAAATATCCATTGTTACACGGCCTATTTTTCCAAACTGAACTCCTACAATTAGATTCGCGTTCAACTGTCTGACGTCAAAATATACGTCTCTGTAATAACGATTCAGCCCCAATGAAATTCTTGCATTAGAATAAGAGACATGCGGTGCAACATAAAATCCATACGGAGAATGATGTCTGCGATTCACTAAATAAAACTTATGTGCATATTGAATGCGGTAGCCACTCACTTTTAAGATATCACTTGTTCCTAGTTTTGATATTTTTTCGAAGCCGGTCCAAAATACATTTTTCCCTAAATAAGAAATACTGATCTGTTCAGATTGAATTCTGCCGGTTGTTATTTCTGCCCCAAAACGATATTCTGATGTAAAAGGAAATACTCCGCCATACAGAAAACCTGTAATGCTTGTTTTTAAAACGAGCGGCTGTAAAGGCAAAGGTTTTTTCTTTTTTGGAGGAGGAGCGGAGAGTTTGATTGTATCACCTAAAGTAACGGCTTTGATACTGAAATTATCAATCATCAAAAAGAAAATAAAAAAGAGTATAATTCTTTTAAAATTCATTCGGCTTGGAGTTTAAGTCGTAACGAGCTAAAGGAACAACTGCCTGATTACTAAAATCATTTTTTAGGAATTTATAATATCCTGTGATAGCAATCATCGCAGCATTATCTGTGCAATACTCAAATTTAGGAATAAAAACTTGCCAATCCAATTCTTCTTTAAGAGAATTTAATTTATGACGCAATTCCGAATTTGCTGAAACACCTCCTGCTATAGCAATTTGATTGATGTTGGTATGCTTTGCAGCGGCTTTTAGTTTGCTGAGTAAAATATCAATAATTGTAGCTTGAATTGAAGCACAGATATCATTTCTATTTTCAGCAACAAAATTGGGATTTTTAGCTGTCTCATTGTTGATGAAATTCATGAAACCGGTTTTTAAACCACTGAAGCTGAAATTAAAATCCGGAATTTGTGGCTTTGTAAATTTGAATGCTTTAGGGTTTCCTTCTTTTGCATATTTGTCAATTAATGGTCCACCAGGATAAGGCAATCCCATTATTTTTGCTGTTTTGTCGAATGCTTCGCCTGCCGCATCATCAATTGTTTCTCCAAGTATTTTCATGTCGAAAAAGTCGTTAACCAAAACAATTTGAGTATGTCCACCAGATACGGTTAAGCATAAAAATGGGAAGGAAGGTACAATCTCCTTCTTCTTTGGAGAAGGTTGGGATGAGGTTATAAAGTGTGCTAAAATATGCCCTTGCATGTGATTTACTTCTATCAAAGGAATGCCTAAACCTAAGGCAAATGCCTTGGAAAAGGATGTGCCAACTAGCAATGAACCCATTAATCCCGGCCCACGGGTAAATGCTATTGCATCAATTTCGTTTTTACTTATTCCGGCTTGTTTTATTGCCAAATCTACAACAGGGATAATGTTTTGCTGATGCGCTCTGGAAGCCAATTCAGGAACCACACCTCCATAAAGTTTATGAATGCTTTGATTGGCAACAATATTGGCAAGTATTTTGCCGTCTTTTAAAACAGCAGCAGATGTGTCGTCACAAGACGATTCAATACCCAATATGATGGTTGATTTGCTCATATTTATTAACTTCGCACGGCAATGTTGTCGAACGTTTTAAGGATTCAAAGGTATTAAAAAACTCTCAACTATATTATTCCGATTTCTTTCCCTGATAATATTCATTTTATTGTTGGTATTTCTTCTTATTCAAGTAAGAAGTGTACAAGTTTATGCAGGACATAAAGTAGCCGAATATTTATCCTCAAAACTAAATACCACAGTTGAAATTGGAAGTGTGGACATTGAATTTTTCAAGAAAGTAGTATTGGAAGATATTTACATTGAAGATTTACATCAGGATACACTTTTGTATTCAAAAAAAATAAAAATTGATATAAGTAAACTTGATTTTGAAAAACATCAATTGTTTGTAAGTAGTGTAATGCTACTGAATACAAAATCAAAACTAATCAACTATGCAAAGGAAGATGATTTGAATTTGCAGTTTATTATTGATTTGTTTATTGATAACGATACAACAAAAAAGAAGCCTTCGCAACGGTGGGAAATAAAATTTGATGAAATAACATTAGTAAATACAGACTTTACATACAGAAGTGAAAACGATACATTAGAAACTACAGGTGTTAATTATTTTGATTTAAATGTTAGGAAAGTAAACGGAAGGATCACCGATATCCAATTTGAACAAGATACTATTCGTGCAACTATTGATTATTTGTCGGCAATTGAGAAGAGTGGGTTCGGATTGCAGAATTTTAGCAGTTATGTGAATGTTAGTCCGGTTGGTATAAAATTAGATGAATTAAAAATTAAAACTTCCGAGAGTACTATTTCTACTGATTTAAGTTTTAAATATAAAGGGTATCGTGCATTTAAAGATTTTATAAATCAAGTAAAAATAAAAGCAGAGTTTAATAAATCCAACTTGGAGTTGAGCGACATAGCCTATTTTGCTCCTCAGTTAAAAGGGATTTATAGAAACATAACCATTTCAGGAAAAATAACAGGAAAAGTAAGTGATTTGAAAGGGAAAGATATGGATTTGAAGCTTGCTCCGAATACCGAATTTATTGGGGATGTTACTTTAACAGGTTTGCCTAAAATTGACGAAACCCTGATTTATTTAAACGTAGAAAAATTAACAACCAATTATTCTGATTTAAAAGATATTCCTATTCCGCCTTTTGAAAATCATAAAAGACTGAGTGTGCCCTCTAATCTGGCAAAACTTGGAAAGATGAACTTTAAAGGAACATTCACCGGCTTGTATAATGATTTTTATGCGTATGGTGATTTCTCTTCTGCTCTTGGAAATTTATCTTCCGATTTGTCGGTAAGACATGATGTAGAAAAAGATAAAGCTGTTTACAAAGGAAAATTAAAATCGCGTTCTTTTGATTTTGGAAAATTTTTCGATGCTGAATTATTAGGAAAGGCTACCATGGATGTCAATATTGATGGAGAAGGTTTTACTTTGGAAGATGTTGCAGCAAAATTAACTGGAAATATAAAGACTGTTGAGTTTAACAACTATACCTATCAGAATGTTGCGATTGAAGGAAATATAGCAAAACAGATTTTTAAAGGAAAATTGAATGTTAAGGATGAGAACATTGATTTTGATTTTATTGGTGATGTTGATTTCACTGGAAAATTACCTAAACTGGATTTTATAACTACACTCAATAAAGCTAATTTAACAGCACTGCAGTTTGTAAAGTCCGATAAGAAAATGGAGCTTTCAACCCAGTTGTTAATTAACGTTACCGGCAATACGGTGGACAACCTGATCGGATTTATAAATTTTGATAATACAATTTATACAGAAAATGATAAAGTGTATAAATTGAGTGTTTTTGAATTGAATTTAGAAAAAGAAAATGGAGTAAAATCAATAAAACTATCTTCTGATTTTGTTGATGCTCGCATTAAAGGTCAATTTGAAATATTGGAACTGCAAAATTCATTCAAGAAAGTGCTTAGTAACTATATTCCTGCTTATTTTGATAATAAAATAATTTTAAACAATTCTGTCGAAAACTTTGATTATTCATTTGTTTTCAAAAAGACAGAAACTGTTTTAAGTCTGTTTGCTCCATCACTTAGTATTGCACCTAAAACAGCATTCAAAGGAAATTTTAATTCAATCAACAATCAGTTTACGTTAAATGGAAGTTCAGACAAAATCAGCATCTCTGATGTTGTATTTAAAAACTGGTCAGCCATTGCAGCAACTACAAATGATCGTTTGGATTTCAGTATCGGTAGTGAACGTTTAGTGTTGACAGATAGCTTAGGGTTGACCGATTTTGCAATAAATACTGTTACCACTTCTGATAGTGTGAATATTGAACTTGTGTGGAACAGTAGAACCGAGAGAGAATACCGTGGAGATATAAAGTCTTTTCTAAATTTTAAGCCCAATGATAAATTTGAATTTAAAATTTTACCGTCTGTAATAATTATTTCTGACTCTGTTTGGAATGTAGATAAAGATAATTATGTGACAATCGATTCATCGCATATAAAAGTTAAGTCCTTGACTTTTGAACATGATCAACAATCGATTTCAGTATATGGTATTATTTCTGAAGAAAAAGAAGATCAGATAAAACTGAATCTTCATGAATTTAATTTAGCAAATATCAATTTATTTACGAGTCCATTGGGCTTGAATTTGAAAGGAGTCATCAACGGTGAATCGGTTATCAATAATGTTTATAAGGATATGGTACTGACAAGCGATTTTGATTTCAGGTCGCTTTATTTGAATGGAAATGAAATTGGAAAAGGAGATGTTGCAAGTGTATGGGATCAAACAAAAGATGCCCTTTATTTGCATGGTTCTTTTTCACAAAATGAGCTTCCCAATATTTCTTTTTCAGGTTATTATTATCCAAAAAAGGAAGAAGAGAATATTGATATGGAGTTGAATCTACAAGCGGTACGTATGCAACTTTTGAAACCTTATGTGAAAGACTTTTGTTCGGATTTTGAAGGATTGTTGTCGGGTAATATGACCATCAAAGGTTCTTTAAAAAAGCCCAATGTAAATGGTTTGCTAAATGTAGATGCCAGCAGAATAAGAGTGAATTATTTAAACACGTATTACAAATTTAATCATGATATTCTAATTGAAAATGGTTCATTTGGAATTGAAAACATGACTATTTATGACATTCCGAATAATAACAAAGCGATTGTCAACGGGAAAATATATCATGATAATTATAAAAATTTCCAATTAGATTTTGATATTCGAACCTATAAGTTTATGTGTTTAAATACTACAGAGTCGGATAATAGCTTGTATTACGGACAGGCTTATGTAACAGGCATTGTCAATATTTTCGGATTTGTGAATAACGAAATTTTAATTGATGCGAACGTCAAAACAGAAAAGGTAACATCCAATGATAAAACAGATAAGGTGAATATATTATCTAAAACAGAGCTTACTAAATTTAATATTCCATTGGGAGGAACATCAGAAGTGGCTCAAAATAATTTTATCACATTTATTAAAAAAGACAGTTCGTTAAAAATTAATGATAATTATAAAGTTTCATTAGGAGGTTTGGTTTTAAATTTTGATTTAGATGTTACGCCAGATGCTGAGATTCAATTAATATTTGATCAAAAAGTAGGTGATATTATTAAAGCACGTGGAAATGGGAATTTAAATTTAAAAATAGAAAAAGGTGTATTTAAAATGTATGGTGATTACTTGATTGATAACGGTGATTATTTATTTACGCTTCAAAATATCATCAATAAAAAGTTCGATATAAAAAAAGGTGGAACTATTAAGTGGAGCGGTGTTCCATATAAAGCAGATTTAAATATCAGTGCAGTTTATAAGGCAAGAGCAAGTATCAAAACATTTTTCCCTGAAGACTCAACCAATTCGGCTTATAAAAAGCGTTATCCTGTAGATGTTGTAATGAATATGACGGGAGAATTATTGTCGCCCGAAATTGATTTTGAAATAGGCTTGCCTACAGTGGATGCAGCAACACGACAAACGGTAATGAGTTATATAAATAATGATGCAGAGGAAAATCGGCAAGTATTTTCATTGTTAATTTTAAATAGTTTTGTTACTCCCTATCAATTAAGTAACAGTAGTGCTGGTGGACCAACGGTTGCAGATGGAGTAGGTTCAAATACCAGCGAGATGCTTTCCAATCAATTAAGCAATATGCTTAGTAAAATAAGTAACGATTTTGATGTAGGTGTAAATTATCGTCCAGGCGATGCAATTACAAAAGATGAGTTAGAAGTTGCATTGTCAACACAATTGTTTGACGATAAACTTACAGTTGAAGGGAATATTGGTAACAATTCTAATTCTCAAAATGCGAACAGTGTTGTAGGGGATGTGAATGTTGATTATAAATTAACAGAGGATGGAAAAGTAAGGATTAAAGCTTTTAACAAAGCAAATGATAACAGTCAAAGTGCTATTAACGGAGCGTATACACAAGGTGTAGGGATTTTCTATCGGGAAGAATTTAATACGATAGGAGAATTGTACAAACAATATTTACAAACATTAAAAGGCTGGACAGGCAGTGGCAAAAAAGAAGAGGACGTTACAAGTCCTTAGCGAAATCATCCCCTACCCTTTCGGAAGGAGGATCAGCTTCGAACCAATAATGTGTTAGTCAATCTTCAAAGAATGCCCCATTTTATCTCTCTTCGTTTGAAGATAAAACTTGTTGTGTTCATTGGATTCTACTTCAATAGAAACATTGTCAACAATCTCTAACCCATAACCAATTAATCCAGCACGTTTTTTAGGATTGTTACTCATCAATCGGATTTTTGAAACACCAAGATCTCTCAAGATCTGTGCACCAACGCCATAATCGCGTTCATCGGATTTAAATCCTAGTTCTTCGTTTGCTTCAACAGTATCTCTGCCTTCTTCTTGTAATTTATAGGCTTTGAGTTTGTTCATTAATCCAATTCCACGCCCTTCCTGATTCATATAAACAATAACTCCCTTTCCAGCTTTTTCAATCATCTCCATCGATTTGTGAAGTTGTGGCCCGCAATCACATCGGCAAGAGCCAAAAATATCACCAGTCAAACAAGAGGAGTGAACACGAACTAAAATTGGTTCATCTTTTTCCCATTCTCCTTTTATTAATGCAAGATGTTCTTGATCATTTGTTGTTTGACGATATGCCACCAAATCAAAATTACCCCACTGAGTAGGCATTTTTACTTGTACATCTTTGGTAATGATGGATTCGTTTTTTACACGATATGCAATCAAATCTTCAATAGAAATGATTTTTAAATTATGCTTTTTAGAAATTTCAAGTAATTGAGGAAGGCGAGCCATTGTTCCATCTTCATTCATGATTTCAACCAATGCACCAGCAGGTTCAAAACCAGCTAATCGCGCTAAATCAATAGTAGCTTCTGTATGTCCGGCACGTCTAAGAACGCCACCTTTTTTTGCTTTCAAAGGAAAAATATGTCCGGGTTTACCAAACTCTTCTTTTTTGATATTAGGATTAATCAATGCCTGTATAGTTTTCGATCGATCGGAAGCAGAAATACCTGTAGTGCAACCATATCCCAGTAGATCTACAGAAACAGTAAATGCAGTAGCATGTTCAGCAGTGTTGTTGCTGACCATCATTTCCAATCCTAGCTCAGCACAACGTTCTTCAGTAATTGCAGCACAGATTAGTCCGCGCCCATGTGTAGCCATGAAATTAATGACTTCTGGAGTTACGTTTTGAGCAGCAGTAAGGAAGTCGCCTTCGTTTTCACGACTTTCATCATCTACAACAATAATTACTTTTCCGGCTTTTAAGTCGGAAATAGCTTCTTCGATAGTATTTAAAATAGAATGCATTTGATTGAATTTAAGGCCACAAAGATAAGAAAAAATAAGGGTTTTCGCTTTTAGAATGAGGAATCGAAGATTTCAGACATCCTCCCTAATCCACATAAAAATCAAAAAAAATTTATTCATAAAAAGATAAATACTATATTTGCGCCCTCAAAAACCACATGGCGAGGTAGCTCAGATGGTTAGAGCGCAGGATTCATAACCCTGAGGTCAGGGGTTCAACTCCCCTTTTCGCTACTAAAACC
>CAYWAV010000008.1:0-30132 GCA_964456225.1 uncultured Chitinophaga sp.
GCGGAGAGGGTGGGATTCGAACCCACGATACCCTTGCGAGTATACAAACTTTCCAGGCTTGCTCGTTCGGCCACTCTGACACCTCTCCGGAATTGGGATGCAAATGTAATAAGTTTTTCAGCTTATGCTATCATTTTTCTTCTCTTCTGAATCCGATAAATAAGAAAGAGGGTAATGGTAACTAATGCAATGCTAGCAATAACGTAAATCAGTTCATTCTCAAATGTGCCTATTTTATCTACATCCGAAGAAATAACTCCTCTGTTGGAAAGCCAAATCAGGAATACCGCCATCCCATTATTGAAAAAATGCGCTAAAATTCCAGGCCACAAAGAACCACTCCATAAAAATAAATATCCTAAATAAGCACCCATTAACATTCGTGGAAAAAATCCAAAAAACTGCATGTGAAATGCACTAAACAATATCGCGCCTATCCAAACAGCAATATGTTTATTTTTAAAACATTCAATCAATACTTTTTGAATCATGCCTCTGAAAAAGAGCTCTTCGCTGATGGCTGCCATGAATGCAACAACAAATAAATTCAAAAGCAATCCTCCAACAGATGTTCCTTTTGTAAATAATTGTGTCATCTCCAGTGCTTTCGCTTCACTGTTCTTCATCCATTCTTCTATGCCGCTCAAGGCTTCTGGCAAATGCATTTGCTCATTTATTCCTGCAATCCAATTGATGGTTGGTAAGGCAAGTATAATTCCAAAGCTTGCTAAAATTAAAGTTGCAAAAGATGCTTTTGTAGTAATTCCTAAATACGAGATGCGTTGTTTGGTCCATAAGCCAGCAAACAAAATAGCGGGAACAATAAATAAAAAGAGAACACCAATCAGTTGCCCGAAATACAACAAATTAACAGTCATCGAATTGTCTAAATTCAGCTCCGTTTCAGCACTGCTTCCAGCAATTGACGCTATTGCATACAATAACAGCCATGCGAAAATCACCGCTAATTTTATCCAGGAATGTCGTTCTTGCTCCATGTTTTGCATTGATAGGCTTATTTTTGGTAACTTTGTAGCGTTCAGATAACGAATGGATGCGAATTTACGAATTAATAATTTTTAAATCTAAAATTCAACAAATCTAAAATTTTAAAAGTGGTTAAAATAGGTAATATAGAATTAAGCGAATTTCCATTATTGCTTGCTCCCATGGAGGATGTGAGTGATCCACCTTTTCGTGCCGTTTGTAAAAAAAATGGTGCTGATTTAATGTATACCGAATTTATTTCATCGGAAGGACTTATTCGTGATGCCGCTAAAAGTGTTCAAAAGCTTGATATATTTGAATATGAACGCCCAATAGGGATTCAGCTTTTTGGTTCTGATATTGATTCTATGCGTGAAGCTGGAATTATAGCCGATAACGCAAAGCCTGATTTAATCGATATTAATTATGGTTGTCCGGTAAGACAAGTTGCTTGTCGTGGTGCCGGTGCTGCCCTTTTGCAAGATATTCCTAAGATGGTAGAAATGACTTCTGCTATTATAAAAGTTGCTACCCGTCCAGTTACTGTGAAAACCCGTTTGGGATGGGATGATAATACAAAAAATGTAGTGGAAGTGGCAGAACGCTTGCAAGATATAGGAATTGCAGCCTTAACCATTCATGGAAGAACCCGTGCTCAATTATACAAAGGTGAAGCAGATTGGAGTTTGATAGGCGACATTAAAAATAACTCTCGAATTAAAATTCCAATTTTTGGAAATGGTGATGTGGATTCTCCTGAAAAAGCAAAATTGATGAAAGAGCGATATGGCGTAGATGGAATTATGATTGGCAGAGCAAGTATTGGTTATCCATGGATATTTAATGAGATAAAACATTTTTTTAAAACAGGTGAGCATTTGGCTCCTCCAACTATTTCCGACAGAGTAAAAGTATGTAAGGAGCATTTGGATTTTTCGATGCGCTGGAAAAGCAATCATGCAGGTATTGTAGAAATGCGCAGACATTATACAAACTATTTTAAAGGCTTACCTAATTTTAAAGAATACCGTTTGAAGTTAGTTACTACTTATTCTTATGATGAGATTATAATGATTTTGGATAAAGTGGAGAAGCAATATGGTGCTTTGGAAGTAGCTTAGTTTACAATGAAAGAAAAAGTTAAACGAAACATCCGTATTGTTCGTTATGTTTTTTACAGAGAAACCATAATTGATAAAACAGATATCATCTGGACATTTCTTGGAGCGTTTATCGGAATTGCTCTCATCGGATTTATCAACTCACACTATTTTACATTAAACGATAATTTATTTTTGATCGGTTCTTTTGGTGCAACTGCAGTATTGATTTATGGTGCAACCAATAGTCCTTTAGCGCAACCTCGAAATTTGGTTGGCGGACATTTAATTAGTGCAATCATTGGTGTGGCTGTACACAAATTAATTCCTGGGGAAGTTTGGTTGTCGTCAGCATTAGCTGTTTCATTATCCATTGTGATGATGCAGATTACAAAAACACTTCATCCTCCTGGAGGAGCAACAGCTTTGATTGCAAATATCGGTTCCGAAAAAATTCAAGCACTTGGATTCATATATGTGCTTTCACCCGTTTTAACCGGAGTGATAATATTATTGGTGGTAGCTTTGATTTTTAATAATATTCCCAAGAATAGATTTTATCCGTATAAAAAACCTAAGAGTAAAGTGTTGCAGCGATTATTTAATAGAAAGTAGTCGTGGTATTTAAATCGCCAAATGTTTTTTAGTAAATATCCTCACCGGATACCAGGATGCAATAAAGCCAATTGATAAAACGGCTGCCATGATTGCTAGAATATCCAATACTTTTACTTTTACGGGATAAGCATTTACTACATAACCTTCCGACATAGTAATGACTTCAAACTGTATTTGTATCCAACAGAAAAGCATTCCCAATCCTAAACCTAATAGTGCTCCAATGCAAGTGATTAAAATCCCTTCCACTAAAAATATTTTACGAATCAATTTTATATCGGCTCCCATATTATTTAAAATGGTGATGTCTTTTTTCTTTTCAATAATCAACATCGTTAAAGAGCCAATCACATTAAATGTTGCGATAATTAAAATGAACATTAGAATTATAAAAGTCCATAGTTTTTCTGATTGCATTGTTTTGAACAAAAGTGCATTTTGTTGTTCTCTGCTTTTTACTTCATACTTGTCGCCCAGAACGTTTATAATTTCGTTTCTGAATTTATCTCCATCCGCTCCTTTTTCAATTCCTATTTCTAGTGAAGTTACTTCGGTGGTATAATCAAGTAAAGTTCTTGCTTTTTCAATATCCATAATGATGTAACCATCTAATTCGTCATTGATAGAAAACACACCTGCAGGATAAACTTTTAATTCGTTTAATCCATCTTCTGGATTCATAGAAGTAATCTTTCCGCGCTTTGGAGCATAAATAGTGATTAGTGAAGAAAAATCATTCGGGCGCGTTTGCAAGGTGTAGCTAATGGATTTTCCTATAACAATGTTGTTTTTACTAAGATTGAAATCACCTTCACGAACAAGTGTGTCGAATCGACTCATCTCTTTAAATTGAGAACTCACACCTTTCACTGTTGCAATCGATTGTTTGTCGTCATATTTCAATAACGCATTTCCTTCCATCACTTCTGTGTAATGAGCAATGTTTTCTGATTTTAAAATTTCTTGGAAAGTGCTGGTGTTCGGATCAAACGTTTTTCCTTGTTTGATAGTGATTTCTATATCGGCATCAAATGAATTGTAAAGTGATTGAACCAAATCGGTTAAGCCATTAAATGCAGAAAGCACAATAACAAGCGCCATAGTGCCAATACAAATTCCCGCTACCGAAATGCCCGAAATAATATTAATGGCATTGTGCGATTTTTTTGAAATCAGATAACGTTTTGCTATGAAGAAAGGAAGATTCAAATGGGTTGACGGGTTAATTTAGTTGAATGGGTAAATTGGGCAGTGTTTTTTTCTTTCAAATAAAGCCTGAATTAAAGATTTACTTTTTCATTTCTTCCAAACTAAATCAACTCAATTAACCCACTTGACTTATTTTACTTTTTAAGCAACTCATCAATTCGCATTGCATAATCCAACGAATCATCATGAAAGAAAACCAAGTTGGGAATTATTCGTACTTGTTTTTTTATTCTGTCAGAAAGTTTCGTTCGGATTTCTTTGGTATGCTCTTGAATCAATTTTAGCAATGCTTTATTGTCGGGCACGTTAAATAAACTAACGTATACTTTTGCAATTCCTAAATCGGGGCTCACACGAACCTGCGTTACGGTAATAAGCGCATTTCCAAAAAGTAAACGAGTTTCTCTTTGGAAGATTTCACCTAGCTCCTTTTGTATTAAGCGCGATACTTTTAACTGACGTGTTGAATCCATTTAACTATAATTATGACTGTAAAATTAGCAAAATTAAGCCTACAAACACTATCTTTGCCGAATGAAAAAGTTTTTCGGTGTTCTCCGTTATGTAAAAGGATATTGGCGTTATGCCGTCTGGAACATTGTTTTTAACATATTCTCTGTTATTTTTTCATTTTTCTCCATCGCTTTATTGTTTCCTTTTTTAAATGTATTGTTCAGTAACAATCCAAAAGAAGTAACAGAAATTTTAAGTGCTGGGGAACCCCGATTGGTTATTTCAAAAGATTCCATCACTGCTTATGTTAAATATTTAATTGCAGACGGAAGCAGTGAATATGGTAAACTCAATGTATTGATTGCAATTTGTTTATTTGTAATTGCGGCTATCTTTTTCAAAAATTTATTTCGTTACCTCGCCATGTATTTTCTTGCACCTATTCGCAATGGTGTTGTTCGGGATATTCGAAATAAAGTCTATAACAAAACACTAGAATTGCCTTTGTCGTATTATTCGGAAGAAAGAAAAGGAGATATTATTTCTCGTATGACAACCGATGTGCAAGAAATTGAGTGGAGTGTGATGAAATCCTTAGAGATGGTTTTTAGGGAGCCACTTAATATTCTGGTATTTTTAATAATGATGTTTATTATCAGCACCAAGCTGACTTTAATTGCTTTTGTACTATTACCGCTTACCGTTTTATTAATTGTGAGCATAGGAAAAAGTCTAAAAAAATCTTCAACAAGGCGACAAGAAAAAATGGGTGTTCTTTTGTCCATCATGGATGAAACACTTGGCGGCTTAAGAATTATAAAAGGGTTTAATGCAGAAAAGAAAACAAAAGAACGTTTCGAAAATGAAAATCAGGAATACCGAAACATCTCGACAAAAATTTCCCGCAAAGAAGACCTTGCTTCGCCTTTGAGTGAATTTTTAGGCGTTTCGGTATTGATTACCATTCTTTACTTTGGAGGAACTATGGTTATTCAGGATGAAACAATGGATGGAGAATTATTGATTTTATATTTGGTGATGTTTTCACAATTGTTGACTCCTGCAAAATCATTTACAACAGCTTATTACAGTGTTCAAAAGGGATTAGCTTCTGCCGAGCGGATTGATAAATTATTGGATGCAGAGGTGACGATTAAAGATATTCCAAATCCCAAATCCATCAACAAATTTGAAAAAGAAATTGAATATAAAAATGTTTCTTTTGCTTACCGTGAAGGCGAAATAGGTTGGGTGCTGAATGATATCAATCTGAAAATAGAAAAAGGAAAAACCATTGCTTTGGTGGGACAATCAGGCTCCGGAAAAACCACATTAGCCGATATGTTACCTCGTTTTTATGATACAACCAAAGGAGAAATTTTAATTGATGGAGTAGCCATAAAAGATGCAAAAATAACGGATGTGCGTGCGCTGATGGGAATCGTTACACAAGAATCGATCTTATTCAATGATACTGTTTTTAATAACATCGCTTTTGGCATCGAAGGCGTTACAGAAGCACAAGTGATAGAAGCGGCTAAAATTGCGAATGCTCATGAATTTATCAGCAAAATGCCGCAAGGTTATCAAACAAATATTGGCGATAGAGGAAGCAAAATGTCGGGTGGGCAACGTCAACGAATGAGTATTGCCCGTGCTGTGCTTAAAAATCCACCTATTTTAATTTTGGATGAAGCCACTTCTGCTTTAGATACAGAGAGCGAACGTTTGGTGCAGGATGCATTATCCAACTTAATGAAAAACCGGACTTCAGTTGTGATTGCCCACCGTTTATCAACCATTCAGCATGCTGATGAAATAATTGTGATGCAAAAAGGACTTATCATCGAACGGGGTACTCATACTCAATTACTTGCTAAAAATGGGACATATTCGAAATTAAACGAAATGCAATCCTTCGTTTAATTTTTTCTATTTATAATCAATTGTTCAATAGTACGCATTCCCCCTTTTCCCAAGGGGACTCCTACGGAGGGAAAATGGGGTTAGGGGGATTTGGCGAATGTTAAATCCTAAGTGCAGTCCACCTTTAATCTACAATGTTGATTTACATCAGAATCAACTGTTCTGCTTTGGAAAAGAGCCTGTCCAGAGCGGAGTCGAAGGAGAGCTAGGGGATTTGCCAATTAAAAAGCAAAGTCAATTAAGCAATACTTTTTAAATTAGATTCCACTTTTAAACTCTACCACTTTTTCCCCGTCTAATTTTCGTTTAACTATGAAATATTAAATTTGATATCCATTTTTTGTATATTTGTCTGCCAAAATTGAAATAAACCATAAAACTACTAAACATGAAAAAAATCTTACTACTCGCTTCAGCTTTGTTTTTATTTGCTTTGGGAGCAAACGCTCAAATTACCATCACAACTGCTGATATTGCAGCTCCTATAAAAATTATTTATCAGTCAAATGATACCATGCCAACAGTATCGCAAGGTTCTTTCGGAATCAGCCAAACTTGGAATATGTCGGCATTGAATACGCATACAACTGATACTATGACGTTTGTTTCAGCTAGCTGGGTGCCAAACGCTAGCTTTTCATCTGCTAATTTAGCTATGAAACAAGGATGGCAAAATAACTATGCTTATTTAGTTAATTCTGCTACTGGTTTAGCTTCTTTAGGTTCTGCTGGAACGGTAGATTTTGGTGCTGGTCCTTTTACAATTGATCAAGTGAATTCTCCTGCCGATCAATTGATGAATTTTCCTGGAAACTACTTAACAACATTCACGAGCAATTTTTTAACAACCACCCCAAAAATTTATTTAGGATTTGATCCTGGTGTAGGTTTTGTTATAGATACCATTCAGATACACTCTGGAAGTAGCAAAACAGTTGAAATAGATGCTTGGGGTTCATTAACAACTCCTTTGGGGACATACAATGTATTAAGAGCTAAAGAAACTATAATCAAATACGATACAACAGATATTTGTTTGTTAGCCTTAGGTGGTTGGAATCCGATTCCGGGCTTTACACCTCAATTGTCTGCTGATTCAACAACAACGTATACCTTTTGGGCAAATGGTGTTGGTTTTCCTCTAGCTAGTCTTACAATGGATTCAACATCAAACGTACGCAGTGCAACATGGTTACAAGCATTACCAGCTGTTGGAATCAATGAGCAAACAAATGCTACGGTTGTAAATGTATTTCCTAACCCTGCACAAAATCAAATCAACTTTACGGTAGAAGCACAAAAAGTAGCAGCAATCCAAATTTTGGACATAACGGGAAGAATGATTGATTTTATTTTGGTTACCGGTGATAATGTTGTGGTAGATATTTCGAAACTAGCAAATGGTGTTTATTCTTATACTTTAGTAGGAGCAGACAATGCAATATTAAATCGTGGTAAATTTACGATCGCGAAATAATTCATATACTATTTATAAAAGGCGCTCTGAAATTTCGGAGCGCTTTTTGTTTTCTTACCTCGGGTGTTGCTGTCGGATAGGAAAGAATGGCCATGCTAAAATGCTTTTTTTTAATTAATTATCTCTGTTTTTTAATGTTTTGAGTGCGTAAGTTTTTTTAAAATAGGTTTGTAAAAAAGTGAATATTAATACTATATTTGTTTATACATTTAAAACCTATAAAATGAAAAAAATAATACTTTCTGCAACTGCAATTATTGCTTTTGCTTTTAATGGATTAGCACAAGTTGCTCCAGATTTTAGTTTTGAATATTGGAGCGCTGTTACATTGCCTGGAACAAGTGCAGAGGATCCAAACGGTTGGGCTAGTTTTAATACGTTAAATAGCTCTTTTGCGGGTGCTATGCCAATTACTGTTTCAAAAGAAACAACAGGCACTATTCCCGCTGGTCTAATTGCCGCTAAAATTACAACTGATGTTATTCCGAGTACTGTTTTGATCCCGAATCCATTTACTCCAGGGCAAAATTTTGATACTGTTGGTTTTGTAGCAACTGGTAAAGTAGTATTAGGCTCTCCTCCTAAATTAGCATTAGGCTTTACTATGCCTGCTGGCGTTGTTCGTCCTGCTACATTATCTTTTTCTTCTAAATATTCTCCAATGGCAGGTGATTCTGCTTTTGTGTTAGCATATTTGACAAAATATAATGGTACATCAAGAGATACAATTGCTACAGGGCAATATGCTACAAATGCAACAACAACCTCTTTTGCCTTAAATACCATTACTATGAATTACGATCCAGCTTTTAGCACCGTATGGGCCGATTCAATGATTGTTATTGCATCATCTAGTGTTTTCAAACATTCGGGTGCAAAAAAAGGTAGCATTTTTTGGGTAGATAATTTTGTTTGGGCAGGGTATAATAACGTTAACGAGATTGAAACTTCCGGAAATGTATCGGTTTTTCCAAATCCCGCTGTTACCATGATTAACTTCACTAGTTCTGTAAATGCTGATTTTGTTGAGGTGTTAGATGTAACCGGTCGTAAGGTTGGTACATATTCTATGATTGGTAATTCATTAACAATTGAAACAAGTTCTTTTTCTACGGGCATGTATATTTATAATGTACTAAACGACAAAAAAGAAGTAATCAACAGAGGTAAGTTTGAAGTGACCAAATAATCCTCAACCTTTAACCTTTTCAAATGGAGAGGGAAATACAAACGTCTATGATGAAAAACATTATAGACGTTTTTTCATAATCAAAATTACAGTTAGCACTCACACCCCTCTCCTTTTTCAAGGAGAGGGGCAGGGGTGAGGTCTAATTCACTACCTTTACAAAAAGCAATCAATTGAACCCAAGAATCTCAGACGGACTCACATTTTTCTCTAAACTCTCTTTCAGAAGAGTTTGGAATGCTACGAAAGTGGTCTCGAGTTTTTATATCTCTAAATGGACGAATAAACCCATTCAGTGGGGCGTTCCAATTAGCGTAACGTTTGAACCAACCACCTCTTGTAATTTACGTTGTCCTGAATGTCCAAGTGGAAAACGTGAATTTACTCGTCCTACAGGAATGCTTCAAAACGATTTTTTTAAAACAACTATTGACGACTTGTATAAAGAAATTTCATACTTAATTTTTTATTTTCAAGGCGAACCATACTTAAATCCGAAGTTTCTAGAGATGGTAAAGTATGCTTCTTCAAAAAATATTTATACAGCAACATCTACCAATGCACATTATTTAAACGATGAGGTGGCAAAAAAAACAGTAGAAAGTGGCTTGAGCAGATTAATCATTTCCATTGATGGAACAACTCAGGAAACATACGAGCAGTATAGGATTGGTGGCGACATCAATAAAGTAATTGAAGGCGCAGAAAATGTAGTGAAGTGGAAAAAACAATTTAAATCAAAAACGCCACACATTATTTTTCAGTTTTTAGTAGTGAAGCCAAACGAACATCAGATCAATGATGTGGAAGCATTAGCAAAAAAAGTAGGAGTGGATGAGGTGAGATTTAAAACTGCACAAATGTACGATTATGTAAATGGAAATAAACTTATCCCAACCATCGAAAAATATTCCAGATATAAAAAACAAGAAGATGGAACCTATGCCATCAAAAATGAAATGCTAAATCATTGCTGGAGACTATGGCATTCAACAGTTATAACCTGGGACGGCTTGGTTGTTCCATGCTGTTTCGATAAAGATGCACAACATCAGTTGGGAAATTTAAAAATAGAATCGTTCAAAGAAATGTGGCAAGGCGAGAAGTATAAAAATTTCAGAAGTGCAGTGTTGCGTTCCCGCTCCGAAATCGACATCTGTAAAAATTGCACAGAAGGAACAAAGGTTTGGGCTTGAGCTAGTTTAAAGTTGGAAAGTTCAAAGTTTAAAAGTTGTGGAAGTAAGTTTACATATTGATCGATTGCATGTTAAGGAAATTATTGCTAAATAACTCAGATGAAATATTATTCTATAGACTCGGAAATAGATTTTGGAAAATATAAGGGTCGGATTGTCAAAGATGTTTTTTATGGAATATTACCAGCTGCAAAAGAAGACAATAAGGCTGTTTTTAAAGGTCTATTAGGTGAACTGATTGACTTTTTTTTTAATGAGAATAGTGTTCTTAATATTCCAGTTTCATTTTTAAACATTTTTGAATTGGATAGGAGCGAAAAGGAATGGTTTATACTAGCAAAAAATTATAAGATAGATTTTGATTTTACTTTGACTGATAAATATTTGATTATTAACCATGATAATTTAAAATATCAACAGCGAATTAGCGCTTTTGTAATAAAATTTTTAAACCAAGTTGCTTTTCCTGGATCGATTGCATTTCAAGGTTATTATCAGAGCATATGTAGAAATGGCTCAAAAGTATCAGAAAGAAATTATTCAAATTTTGGCAAAAACTTGATTGGCTCTTTGCCAGATCCTAATTACATAGAATGGATGATTTGTGAGAGTGATAGAGTTGTTTTTGACGATGATGCAATTAATGAATTAGAGTCTAATCATATTGTTTATCACAATGGTTTTAAATTTACTTCAATTAAGCCGGATATAGTAGAGTATAGTTTAAAAACAACAGAAAGAAAATTTAAGTTTAAAGAAACAACAAGACTGAAAAATAAGGAAAAAGAAAATTTGTACGATTCCTACTGGGATGATGATGGCTCTACTGGACCACCACCAAGTAATCTGGACGCATTTGATGATGATGAACAGTATAGAGATTTTTTAGCAGGGCAGTAAATATTGCATAGAACAACAAAAAAACTCCGAAATAATATTCCGAAGCTTTTCTTTTGACTTTATAACTTTTAACTTTTGACTTCCCTTTCAGACCGTCATAATCTCTTTTTCCTTAACCTCTAAATGTTTATCGCATTTCACAACATATCCATCAGTAAGGGTTTGAACAAGGGTTTCAGCACTTTTTATTTCGTCTTCAGGTGTTCCATTTTTTTGCAATTTTTTTAACTCTTCGTTTGCTTCTTTTCTTAATGTTCGCAAAACGACTTTCCCATTTTCAGCTTCCGATTTTGCTTTTTTCACTAAATCTTTTCTGCGTTCTTCTGTTAATGCAGGAACTAAAATACGAATCAACACACCATCGTTTTGAGGATTTAATCCCAAGTTGGCAGCCATAATAGCTTTCTCAATAGGCGTCAACATGGATTTTTCCCAAGGTTGAACAACCAATGTTCTTGCATCAGCAGTATTTACGTTTGCAACTTGACTCAAGGGTGTACGTGTTCCGTAATAATCTACAGAAATGCTTTCTAGCATAGTAGGGCTAGCTTTTCCAGCACGAACTTTTACTAATTCTGATTCTAAGTGATCGAGAGCTTTTTCCATTTGCTCTTTTGCATTGTCTAATATAAATTGAATATCCTCAGTCATTTTTTTTAGGTATTAAATATCAGGTAATAAGACAAAAGTACGAAATTGTACTCGAAATTAATTTTCAAATCCCTTTTTTCTTCTCCCCTTTGGGGAGATAAGAGAGGGGCCTAGAATTCAACCAAAGTTCCAACTTTTTCGCCATCCACTAAGCGCTTTAAATTTCCTTTTTTGTTCATGTCAAAAACAATAATCGGCAATTTATTTTCTTTGCAAAGCGTAAATGCAGTCATATCCATCACTTCCAATCCTTTTGCATAAACTTCTTCAAAAGAAATGGTGTCGTATTTGGTTGCTGTTTTGTCTTTTTCAGGATCGGCAGTGTAAATTCCATCCACTCTTGTTCCTTTTAAAACTACGTCCGCTTCAATTTCAATTGCTCTCAATGTAGCAGCAGTATCTGTTGTAAAATAAGGGTTTCCAGTTCCCGCTCCGAAAATAACAACACGATTTTTTTCTAAGTGACGAACTGCTTTTCTACGGATAAAAGGTTCGCAAATTTGTTCCATTTTAATAGCTGATTGTAAGCGAGTTTCAACTCCTGCTTTTTCCAATGCAGCTTGTAAAGCCATAGAATTGATTACAGTAGCAAGCATTCCCATATAATCACCTTGCACACGATCCATTCCTCCAGCTTCTGCTTGGATTCCACGGAAAATATTTCCTCCACCAATTACAATCGCCACTTGAACTCCTAATCCAGCTACTTCTTTTATTTGTGCAGCATATTCGGTTAAGCGCTCATGATCAATTCCAAATTGTTTGTTTCCCATTAGTGATTCACCACTAAGCTTTAAAAGTATGCGTTTGTATTTCATAGAGCCTCTCCTCTTAATCTCCTCTCCACAGGAGAGAAGGTGATACTTGCGGAGACGTATCAATTAGTATTTCTAGTTTTTTATTATACTCCACTTATCCTTTGTTTCTCATCTCCTCCCTTTGGGAGGCCCGGGTGGGGTAAAAAAAAGTCCCGAATTAATCGGGACTTAAAATATAATAATGAATTAGCTTAAAGCGATTCGTTTGAATCCTGTTACTGTTAATCCTTTTTCTGAATCGTTCAAATATTGAGCGATTGTTTTTTTATTGTCTTTGATAAACTCTTGGTTCAACAAAGTAGATTCTTTGTAGAACTTATTTAATTTACCCATTGCAATTTTTTCAAGCATTTCTTCCGGTTTACCTTCTTCACGAGCTTGTTCTTTGCCGACTTCAATTTCGCGTTTGATTGTTTCAGCATCTACATCGCCTTTGTCAACAGCTACTGGAGCCATTGCAGCAACTTGCATTGCAACATCTTTCGCAACATCAGCATTTACAGTTGCAGAACTAAATCCTACAATGTTTGCCAATCTGTTTCCTGGGTGGTTGTATGAAAAAACGAATGCAGCTTCAATTGTGTCGTATTTAGTCAACTCAATTTTTTCTCCAATAACTCCTGTTTGCTCAATTAATTTATCAGCGATAGTTAATTTAGCATCAAAAGGCAATGCTTTTAATTCGTCAGCTGTTTTAGGATTTTTTTCGATAGCAATATCTAAAATTGCATTTGTCATTTTAATGAACTCTGCATTGATTGCAACGAAATCTGTTTCGCAGTTGATAGCTAAAACAACACCACGTTTGTTATCAGCTGTAACTTTAGAAAGAACTACACCTTCTTTAGACTCTCTGTCGCCACGGTTAGCAGCTACTTTTTGTCCTTTTTTACGTAATTCGTCAATTGCTTTTTCGAAATCACCTTCTGCCTCCGTTAATGCTTTTTTACAATCCATCATTCCGGCACCGGTCATTTGTCTCAACTTATTAATATCTGCTGCTGTAATCGTCATTGTTGTCATGAATTTATATTTTATTAAAAAATGTCCCCGCATTTCTGTGGGGACGTTTTCTATATTTTTAATTAACTGTTAATTTTTCTTCTTGGTTTTTTACCTGGTCCTTTTGGTTCACCATCGTTTGATGATTTCACTTTTGCACCATCGCTTAATTGTTCAGCTTCATCACGAGAAGATTTCGTTCCTTCTTTTTCTTCAGCTTGTGTTTCTTTGTCCACTTTACGCTCAGCTAATCCTTCTTCAATTGCTTTGGTAATGATACCAGTAATTAAAGCGATAGAAGTAGAAGCATCATCATTTGCAGGAATTGCAAAATCAACAGCATTTGGATCAGAGTTCGTATCAACAATTGCAAAAGTTGGGATGTTTAATCTTTTTGCTTCAGCAACTGCGATGTGTTCTTTAGAAATATCTACAATAAATAAAGCAGCAGGTAAGCGACTTAAATCTACAATAGAACCTAAGTTGATTTCTAATTTAGCACGCTCACGTGAAATTTGTAATTTTTCTTTTTTAGAAATATTTTCAAATGTTCCATCAGTACTCATCTTATCGATAGTAGCCATTTTCTTAACTGCTTTACGGATAGTTGCAAAGTTAGTTAACATTCCACCTGGCCAACGCTCAGTAACATAAGGCATACCAATTGCTTTTACTTTATCAGCAACGATATCTTTTGCTTGTTTTTTTGTAGCAACAAATAAAATCTTTTTACCTGATTTTGCAATTTGTTTCAAAGCATCTGCTGCCTCGTCCACTTTCGCAACTGTTTTGTTCAAGTCGATAATATGGATTCCGTTTTTTTCTGTGAAAATATAAGGAGCCATTGCTGGATTCCATTTTCTTTTTAAGTGACCGAAGTGAGATCCAGCCTCTAATAAATCGTTGAAATTTGTTCTTGACATTTCGTCTTTAATTTAATGTTAATTAATACTGTTTTTCCTTAGCCTAGGCTGCGGATGATAAAAGATTATCGTTTACTGAATTGGAAACGTTTACGAGCTTTTTTCTGACCCGGTTTCTTACGTTCAACCATTTTAGGATTACGTGTCATTAAGCTTTCTGCTTTCAGCAAAGGCTTAAGATTTGCATCCGTTTCTACTAAAGCACGAGCAATTGCCAATCTAACAGCTTCTGCTTGTCCTGTTACCCCGCCCCCTTTTACATTTACTTTTACATCAAACTGATCCTGTGTTTTTGTCACAGCAAATGCTTGAGTAACTTTGTATTGTAAAACGGATGTTGTGAAGTAAGCTTTGTAATCTTTATTGTTGATTACAATTTCGCCACTTCCTTTTTGCACATATGCACGTGCTACAGCGGTTTTTCTTCTACCAAGAGTATTTACTACTTCCATTTTTATTATTTAATTGTATTTATTTTGATTTGTTTCGGTTGTTGAGCTGCATGAGGATGTTCCGCACCAGCATAGATAAATACATTTCTTCTTAATGCATCACCCAATTTGTTTTTTGGTAACATTCCACTAACAGCCATTCTGACAATTTCAGTTGGTCTTTTAGTCAAAAGTAATTTCGGAGTTGCAAAACGCTGTCCACCTGGATATCCAGTGTGACGAACGTATTCTTTCTCAGCCACTTTATTGCCTGTTAACTTAATTTTCTCTGCATTGATGATGATAACGTTATCACCTGTATCAACGTGAGGAGTAAAGTTTACTTTGTCTTTTCCTCTTAAAATGTAGGCAACATTTGACGCCAAACGACCTAATACTTCGTTTTCTGCATCTACGATAACCCATCCTTTTGTAACAGTTTCTTTACTTGCTGAAACCGTTTTGTAACTAATTGCTTCCACTGTATTTAGATATTAATTTATGTACTAAAAATGCCGTATTTTTCTTAAAACGGGACGCGAAGATAAGCACATTTTTATTTACAGCAAAATAATTCACAAATAATTGTTCATTATTTATGCTATTGATAGGCTTTTAGGTCTTTTTATTGCCTACATTCTTCCATTTTTCTGTTTCTTTAAAAGACGAAAAATTAGAAAAAAATTGGAAAAAGACTCATTTTTTGCCAAAAAACGCTGTTTTTGTGCAAAAAATGAACAAATTTCAATCATTATGAATCAACTAAAAATCGACATTCTTGATAAATTTGAATTCTGAATTTGATTTTTTTATTCGCCTGATGTTTGTGCCCAAAAATCTTTTTCACCATTTCCAAGATCGAGGTTTTGAAAGACTTGCTTATTTAAAATCGTTCTAATTACTTGTTCTGACACTATTATGACAATTTTGCAAAGAATCATCGCCAACTTTGCGAAGCAAACAAAAAAGACAATTGAATAAGTTCAAAATTATAGCATTCACTCACAAAGCAACCGATGTTAACGACATAGGGAAACTGCATTTGGAAGATTATGTAGCGGGTGAAAAACTTGCTTTGGTAAAAGCGGTCATGGACATTGAGGAAATGCTTTATCTCAGTACCTGTAACCGTGTGGAATTTATGCTTTGTATGGAAGAGGAAATTGACACCACTTTCCTAGAAGGTTTTTTCAAAGCTTTAAATGAAGATTGGAATTCAGAATACATTGATTGGGCTCTAAAAAATGCACAGATTTTTGAAGGTGAAGATGCGCTTCGTCATTTATTCAATGTTGCTTCTTCTATCGATTCATTAGTTGTTGGCGAAAGAGAAATCATTACACAAGTTCGTAACGCGTATGAAAAATGTAATGAATATAGGTTGACAGGTGATTTACTTCGTCTAGTTGTGAAGAAGACTATTGAAACTGCAAAAGAAATTTATACCGAAACAAACATTGCCAAAAATCCGGTTTCTGTTGTTTCGCTTGCTTATAGAAAATTGCGTTCACTCAACGTAAAACAAGATGCTCGTTTTGTTATCATCGGTTCAGGTGTTACCAATACAAACATGGCGCAATACTTAAAAAAACACAAGTTCGCGAACTTTACAATATTCAACCGTACACTTATTAATGCTCAGAAACTGGCGGATGAACTCAATGGAAAAGCATTTTCGCTTTCTGAATTAAAAAACTATAAAGAAGGTTTTGATATTATTTTAACCTGCACAGGCTCTACTCAAAGTGTCATTACTCTTGAATTGTATAAGAATCTTATCGGAAATGATACATCCCAAAAAATTGTAATCGACCTTGCAATTCCAAATGATTTGGATGCAGAAATTCTGGACAACTACGATGTGAATCTGATTGCAATCAACAACCTTCAGGAAGTTGCAAAAGAAAATTTACTTGCTCGTGAGCAGGAACTAGATACTTGTAAAGTAATTATTGAAGCAAACATTTATGAATTTCGCCAAATTCTCAAAACACGTAAAGTGGAACTGGCCATGAGTGAAGTTCCTAAAAAAGTTAAAGAGATACGGGTAACAGCAAACGAAGTATTTGCGAAAGAATTAAATGCATTGAATCCTGAATCGAAAGAAGTGTTGGATAAAATAATTTCCTACATGGAAAAAAAATACATCAGCGTGCCAATGAAAATGGCGAAGGATATTTTAACGAATCAAAAATAGAACGCAGAAGATTTTTGTTTTAAAGAAATTAATATTACGAAGCATGTCCCCATTTGGAGGGGGCAGGGGGAGGACAAAATGACAATGGAAAGAAAAATAATAATAGGAAGTAGAGGAAGTGACTTAGCATTGTGGCAAGCCAATTATGTATTGCGCAAAATTCAAAAATTAGGATTAATTGCCGAAATAAAAATTATCACAACACAAGGTGATGCTATTCAGGATTTAAGTTTTGATAAATTAGAAGGAAAAGGTTTTTTTACAAAAGAAATTGAAGATGCTTTATTAAATAAAGAAATCGATCTTGCGGTTCATTCTCACAAAGATTTACCAACCACTTCTCCTGAGGGATTAAAAATTGCAGCGGTTTCCGAACGCGAAGATGCAGCAGAATTAATTTTGATTCGTAAAGAGTGTGTCGACAATACTCAAAAATATGCTTTCAAAAAAAATGCAATTGTTGGAACTTCTTCCGCAAGAAGAAAATCACAATTGCTTGCTTTTAGAAAAGATATAAAATTGGAAGACCTTCGAGGAAATGTTCCTACGCGTATTCAAAAATTGCGGGATAAAAAGTACGATGCAATCATGTTAGCAGCTGCCGGTGTTGAGCGTTTGCACATCGACCTAAGCGAATTCAAAGTGTTGCGATTGGATCCAAAAGAGTTTATTCCAGCACCAGCACAAGGTGTTTTAGGATTGCAAATTCGTGAGGACGACCACGAATTATTTGAATACGTTCACAAACTAAATTCCGAAAAAGTAGAAGATATCATTGGCATCGAACGCAAAGTGCTAAACTTGTTTGATGGCGGTTGTTCTTTGCCATTGGGCGTATTTTGTATCAAAGAAGACAATAAATTTAAAGTCTGGACATCTAAGTCGGATGCCTGGAACACCATGCCGAAACGCTTGTATTTTGAATCATTTACAAGCGATGGATTTGCACAAAAAATTGTGAATCAGTTAAATGCCATAAAAGGAAAATCGGTGTTAATTACACGTGATTTAAAAGAGGATTCATTTTTTAAAAATGTATTGGAAGGAAACGGATATAAAGTTGAAGGAGTTTCATTTATTGAAACTAAGGAAGTGAAAATTTCTGCTGTTCCTAAAACAGATTGGGTGTTTTTTGCAAGCTCCAATGCAGTGGATTATTTCTTTTCTCAAAACCCTGAACTTTTTCCAAAAACAAAATTTGGAGTGATTGGAAAATCTACGGAGCAGGCACTAAAGAAACACAATCGCAATGCTGCATTTGTTGGTTCTGTGAATGATACAAAAGTAGTCGGCAAAAAATTCGCGAAGACAGTTGGTTCGGAAACCGTTTTATTTCCGCAAGCAAAAGGAGGTTTGCGCACCATTCAACAACAGTTTGAAGATGCTGGTAAATTATCGGATTTAGTCGTTTACGAAACTGTAAAAAAAGAAAATGCAAAATTACCTGATTCAGAAATTTTAGTTTTTACTAGTCCGTCCAACGTAGAATCGTTTTTCGAAAAAGGAAAAATTACAGCTACTCAAAAAGTAATTGCGATAGGAAAATCAACAGAAAAAAAATTGTTAGAATACGGAGTAGAAAACTGTTTGCTACCTGCATCATTTGATGAAGTGGGCTTGGCGGAAGCTGTTTTCGGCATATAGATGGGAACGCGGACCTGCCTACCGGCAGGCAGGTGACGCGAAAAAAAGGGATTAACACTGATTTTTTAAATAATAAAACATAAAACTCTGCGGTTCTCAGCGCATTCTTTGCGTTCTCTGCGGTAAAAAGAAAGTATGTTACAACGTCCAAGAAGATTAAGAAAAAATGCAATCGTTCGTGAAATGGTTGCTGAAACACGTCTTTCAAAAGACATGTTTATTTATCCTTACTTTATTGTTGAAGGAAAAAATATTGTTCATCCAATTGATGCAATGCCGGGAATCAATCATTATTCGGTTGATGAGTTGCTGAAAGATGTAGAGAACGGTTTGAAAATCGGAATCAATAAAATTTTATTGTTTGGTGTTGGCGAACAAAAAACCGAAGATGCAAGTTCTTCATTTAGCAATAACTCCATCGTTGTAAAAGCAGTAAAAGCTTTAAAAGAAAAGTTTGGTGAAAGTTTGTATGTGATTACTGATGTTTGTGTTTGCGCTTACACAACGCACGGACATTGTGGTGTTTTACATTCCGATTATGTACACAACGATTCATCTGTTGAAGTCTTAGCAAAAATGGCATTAGCACATGCACAAGCGGGAGCAGATATGGTTGCGCCAAGTGATATGATGGATGGTAGAATAGGAGCGATGCGTGAATTGTTGGATAAAAATGGTTTTGAGAACACAGCCATCATGTCGTATTCCATAAAATATGCATCTGCTTATTATGGTCCTTTCAGAGAAGCAGCAGATTCGGCTCCTCAAAAAGGGGATAGAAAATCTTACCAGATGGATCATAGAAACGGAAACGAATCTATGACAGAAGGATTGTTGGATGAAGCAGAAGGCGCAGATATTTTAATGGTGAAACCTGCTTTGGCTTATTTGGATGTGATTTTTAATTTACGTCAACATACACTTTTACCAATTGCTTGTTACAATGTTTCTGGAGAATACTCCATGGTGAAAGCAGCAGCACAAAAAGGCTGGATTGATGAACAAAAAATTGTAATGGAAAATATGCATGCCTTTGCAAGAGCCGGAGCGAATATTATTATCACGTATCATACTAAGGATATTTTTGAGAAAAATTGGTTGTAGGTCCAAATCCTTAAAAAACGAAACTATGAAAAACATAATTCTGATCTTACTTTGTTTTCTTTCTTTTTCTGGAACATCATTCGGACAGAGTACCCCTCAGGAATTGAGCAAAGCATTTACAAACAGTCTGCTAAACTACAATGAAGAAAAATTGAAGGTACTTCTTTCTGCAGATCCGAAAGAGCAAAAAATAATATTGGAAAAATTAAAGCAACTATCGTCAACAGATTTGAAGCCCTTGAAAGGTTCAAAAACATTAAGTTCTTCTACAAGGGCTGTGTTAAAGGATGGAGATAAGATGTATAAAGAAAGAGCAGACATTTTTATCATCATTACCGACAATAAGGAATTAAAATACGAATTAAAACTTTGGGGTTGCTGCAAGTTAAACGACAAATGGCTGCTCGGAAATAAAATCGAGTCGGAAAAGGTAGCCGTTTTTTAAGCCTTCTCAATAACTTTAGGCACTTTAAAATAATCCGAATCATGTTTAGGACCATTTTTCAAAGCTTCTTCCTGAGTGATTTCTTGGATAACATCATCTTCACGTAAAACATTTACTTCATCGCTCATGTAAATTAACGGCTCCACATTGGATGTGTCTAATTCGTTCAGCTTTTCAATAAAGCCCAACATATTATTCATATCCTTTTTGATTTCTTCTTTCGCTTCGTTTGCAAATTCCAAACGTGCTAAGTGAGCAATCTTATCTACTGTATCGTTATCTATTTTCATTTTGTCCTCCCCCTGCCCCCTCAACCTCATCCGTTCTTCTTCGAAGAACACCTTCTCCAAATGGAGAAGGGAAATGGAATTAGTTTTTTCGGGACAAGCTCCGAAATTAAATTTTATTTTGTGTTATAATTGTTCAGTTCAGTTGAAATAATCTCATAAACTTTCGTTTTCAAAGATACTAAATCATTTTCAGTTAGTCCAGCCGTTGAAATTGGCTTGTGGACGATTATATTTGACATTCCAGGTCCACCAAACGACTTAAAAAATCCTCCGTTTTGCAATAACCTCCAGTTATTTAAATAGGTGATAGGAACAATAGGAACTTGTTTTTCAATCGCTAATTTGAAAGCACCATTTTTAAAACCTCTCATTTTTCCATTGCTGGAAATTCCGGCTTCGGGGTAAATGAATGTACCGTGACCTTTGTCAATGTCTTGTCCGGCTCTCATAAATGCTCGGTGAGAAGCCATGTTATTTCCTCTTTCTACCAAAATATTCATTTCTTTAAAAAAGATTCGGAACAAAGGAGCTTTATCCAATTCCTGTTTTCCCATAAACACATAATAATGAGGAATCACTAAATAACTCATTATAATATCTAAATAAGAAGAATGGTTGGCGCAATACACAGCAGGGTGAGGAAGTTCTTGGGTGGGAGTTTCGTACTTTACTTTAATAAATATTCCTGGAACTAGTAATATCCATCTTGCCCAGAACTTTTTCAATTTAAAGGCTTTTGGAAACCATTCGCGTTTAGAAAGGAGAATAAAGAACAATGGATAAAGTACAATTAAGCCCAATACAAAATTGAGAATGAATAGCAGCTTCCAAAGCGTTCGTGGTATGATTAACAAAATGTTCACGGGAGGGCAAAGATAGGAAATTTTAAGGCTGTTTTTCAGTATAAATAAACTTGTATCTTTGGCATCAGTTAGGAGTCGCGAGGTTACACTCGCGATGGCGAGAATGCCTCGCCATCGGGAATGCAGAGATTTTAAAAACAGATAACAATGTCAAGAATACTTACAGGAGTTCAGAGTACAAACATTCCTCATCTGGGAAATATCCTTGGGGCAATCGTTCCTGCCATTCAAATGTCGGAGCAAGCAGGAAATGAATCACTTTTTTTTATTGCAGATTTACATTCTTTAACAACTATTAAAGATGCTGTGTTTATCAAAGAAAGTTCAGATGCCGTTGCAGCTACTTGGTTGGCTTTTGGTTTTGATACAGATAAAAATATTTTTTACCGTCAAAGTGATGTTCCGGAAGTTTGTGAATTGACTTGGTATTTAAATTGTTTCACTCCATTTCCAATGTTGGCAAATGCACATTCGTTTAAGGATAAGTCAGAACGTTTGGCGGATGTAAATGCAGGTTTGTTTACCTATCCTGTTTTAATGGCTGCAGATATTATTTTGTATGATGCACAGTATGTTCCTGTTGGGAAAGATCAAATGCAACATTTGGAAATGACCCGCGATATTGCAGAAAAATTCAACAATGCATACGGTGAAGTGTTTGTTATTCCTGAAGGAAAAGTGAATGAAGCAACCATGCTTATTCCCGGTATTGATGGAAAAAAAATGAGTAAGTCGCTGAATAATTTCATCAATATATTTTTAGAAGAAAAAGAATTGAAAAAAATTGTGATGAGCATTGTTACAGATGCAACTCCCTTAGAAGCACCTAAAAATCCAGATACGTGTAATGTATTTGCTTTGTATAAATTACTGGCAAGTGATGCGCAGATTGCTGATATGAAAGCCAATTATCTGAAAGGCGGCTATGGCTATGGTCATGCCAAAACAGCTTTGTATGAATTGATCTTAGAAAAGTTCAAAAAGGAACGCGAAACTTATAAGCATTATATGAATAACCGTTCGGAGCTGGATGCAAAATTGCAAATCGGAGCCGACAAAGCAAGAGTGATAGCAAAAGCTACTTTGAAACGCGTAAGAGAAAAATTAGGCTTGAAGGTTACGGATAACTAATAAAAACGAATTTGCGAATCTGTTTTTTTAATGTCGTTGTTTGTATGTAGTAGAAAAATTTAATTCTGAATTTGAACGGTTAAGGTTTGTCTTCCATAACCATCACCAGCAATCCTTTGAGAATCCAGTCTGCCATTTACGTATATATACATTTCGTAAGCGCCACCACCGTTGCCTTCTACAGAAAGTGAAATGTATTTTCCCATTTTAACATCTGAGACTTTATCAGAAATCCATTTTGAGCTAGTTTGTCCGCCAATTGTTTTTGTTGTTCCATCCGCCAAAGAATAACCTACTATATATGTGGGAGAGTTAGCACTTGTTTCAATTATTTTGTAAGAAACATAAACCGTTTTTGGTTCTTTCTTGCAGGAGGTAAAAAACACTATTATTAATAATATGGATATAATTTTTTTCATTGTTTTATTTTTCAATCTGCATATCAGCAAATCAATAAATCAGCACATCTATTTTATCCCGTACTTCGTTTTATACTTTTCGTAAAGTGCTTTTTGGTCGTTATTGAGATCAATAGTATTTCCTTTTACGAAAGCTCGCTCAACATTGTTACCTCTCATGTCCAATGCATCTCCGGTAGAAATAAAAATGGTAGCATCTTTTCCTTGCTCAATGCTTCCAACTGTTTTGTCGATGCCCAATATTTTTGCTGTATTTAATGTAATCGATCTTAATGCTTGTTCTTTTGTTAGTCCGTAAGCGCTTGCAGTTCCAGCTAAAAAAGGTAAATTTCTTGCACCCATTGCTTCCATTTCTCCTTCGTTATTCAGACAAAAAAGAATTCCGGCTTTTTGTAATAAATAAGGAAGTTTATAAGGTAAATCTACATCGTCTTCCGGATAAGTTGGTAAGTCGTGAACTCTAGCAATCACAACTGAAATGTTATTCTGTTTTAATAAATCTGTAATCATCCAACTTTCTTTTCCTCCAACAATTGAAACCTTTGTTATTTTGTTTTGTACAGTAAAATTAATGGCCTCTACCATTTCTTTAACAGTATTACTATGGATGAATAAAGTTTGAGTGCCATTAAAAAGTCCTTTCATTGCTTCGAAGCGAAGGTTTGCTTCTTCTTTTACTTCCGTTTCGTTATAGGCTTTTGCATCAGCAAATAATTTTTTCAGAATTTCTGTTTGTTTAATGTATTCTTTGTTTTTTTCAAACGGACCAGGAAAAAGATTGTCTTCATCTAAAAATTTTCTACTTTGAATAGTTGGCCAATTGATGTGAATTCCGTCATCTGTTTTATAAGCGGCATCTTCCCAATTCCAACCATCTAATACAACAACACTGGATGTTCCGGAAACCAATCCTCCACGCGGAGTGATTTGAGCCAATAATATACCATTGCTTCTAACAGTTGGAATAATTTTAGAATCAGTATTGTAAGCAATGAGTGAGCGAACATTTGGTAAAGTGCTACCAGTTTCTTTAAAATCATTTGTTGCACGTACCGATTCAATTTCGGTTAAACCCAAAGTTGAATTCGGAGCGATGAAACCTGGATAGACGTGTTTCCCTGTAGCATCAATTACTTCATCATAAGAAGCTTTATCATACTTTGCAGTTGTAGCGGCCGCTACTAAAACAATTTTTCCACCTTTTATTCCAATGATGGAATTTTGAATAACACTATCGTTGCCGATGTGAACAGTGCCATTCATGATTAACACACTTTTTTGTGCGAATGAGATGATTGACAGGGTTAGAAATGCGAATAAAATTAGTTTTCTCATGTTTGCTGGTGTTGATAGGAACGCAGATATATTAAGATTTTTATGATAAAAAAAGATAGCTATGCGTCTTATGATATTTTTATGTTTTCTAGTGTTATGTTTTTTTTAAAGTCGTTTGATAATACTTTTCTTTTGTATTCTACCTCTTTTCCAAAATTTAATAGCAACCCAACTTCAATTTCGGTTGCTTTTAAATAATTAACTAGTTGAACTTCGTGCTCTTCAATTAAATATTCACAAGCTTTCAGCTCTATAATAACTTTGTTTTCTACAATAATGTCTGCGAAATAACTGCCAATACATATTTTATCATAATACACGTCAATTGGCTTTTGTCTTTCACAAAATAGTCCCATTTTTTTTAACTCAATTAATATCGCATTTTCATAAACTTTTTATAAAAAGCCATATCCTAAAGTGTTATATACATTGTAATAAGCTTTTAATATTTTCTTTGTAATGTCAGAATGCTTGAAATTATCTCCAATCATAAATTTCTTTTTTTATCTTAACTAATCATAAAAATCTTAATAAATCTGCGTTCCTATGCTATTCTCATTCTTGGATCTCAAGATAATCCTCCTGCATACTATCGCACTCAAACAACTGTCGTTTTTTTAGGATTGGTTTTTGCGTTGGCGCGCCACCTTTTTTCTCTTCCAACATTTTTTGAATAATACGAGCACGTTCTTTCTGCATTTCAATTCTTATTTTTGCATCTTCTTCACTGTCATAATATATTTGTCCGTCAATGATTGTCTTTTCAACTTTAGCATATACCGATAATGGATTGTCGGACCATAATACCAAATCGGCATCTTTCCCTACTTTAATACTTCCAACCTTATTGTCGATGTGTAATAATTTTGCAGGATTTAATGTGACAAGTTTTAATGCTTCTTCTTCTGTTAATCCACCATATTTAATTGATTTAGCAGCTTCCTGATTTAATCTTCTTCCCATTTCTGCATCATCAGAATTGATAGCTGTTATGATTCCCATTTTAGTTAATATGGCTGCATTATACGGAATAGCATCTTTTACTTCCATTTTGTAAGCCCACCAATCGCTGAACGAGGAAGCACCCGCACCATGTGCTTTCATTTTATCGGCTACTTTATATCCTTCCAAAATATGCGTGAACGTATTTACAATGAATCCCAGTGAATCGCCTACATGCATTAACATGTTTATTTCTGATTGTACATAAGAGTGACAAGTGATGAATCGTTTTTTGTTTAAGATTTCAGCCACTGCTTCCAATTCTAAATCTCTTCTGATGGGAGTAGTAGTTGCTTTTGCTTTTTCAGACAATGCTCCAAAAGTTTTTTGTTTTGCATCATATTCTTTAGCACGCGTAAATGCATCGTAATAAACTTGCTCAACACCCATTCTTGATTGTGGAAAACGAGTGGTGTTTACATCACCCCAATTACTTTGTTTTACATTTTCTCCCAATGCAAATTTGATGAAGCCATCTGCTTTTGCAAATTTCATTTCTTCAGGAGATTTTCCCCAACGTAATTTTATAATAGCTGATTGGCCACCTATTGGATTTGCAGAACCATGTAATAATTGAGAAGTAGTTACTCCGCCAGATAACTGACGATAAATATTGATGTCTTCCGAATTGATCACATCACCCATTCGTACTTCCGCGCTGGATGCCTGTGTTCCTTCATTTACGCTACTTAAAGCAATGTGTGAATGTTCGTCAATGATACCCGCTGTTAAATGTTTCCCAGTTCCATCAATCACCTTTGCAAATGCTAATTTCGGAGCGCCAATATCATCTGCAATCCGTACAATTCTGCCTTCTGTAATATAAACATCTTGATTTTTTAAAACACCTTCTGCTTCATTTGTCCATACCGTAACATGCTTAATCAATACAGCATCGTAACGTGTTTTTATATCTGAAACTATTTTTTCGAAATCAGTTCTGTCATCACCTTTACCATAAGCACAGAATGGATAAATGACTTTCCCATATTTCATTGCTGTTTTTTTGGTGGTATCATTTTTTACGTTCGGCACAAATGCTTCTTTGTAGTTCGCATTCCAATTTATCCATCCTCCATCAGATGTTTGCCCCGTTCCATTAAATTTCATGGGATCAGAAGTGATATTTCCGCTTAAACGAATGGAGCCTGTTGTGTCTTTTGTAGAAAAACTTAAAGAAATGGAGTATCCAGAAACAACAATATTTACAGGAGTTTTCACCGTGTCGGTATGCATTGTTGCTTTTAATTTATCCAAATCACCTTCTATTTTTAATTGATGATTCAAGCTATTACCATATGAAAATTCATAAGTTCCTCTTACGTCAATGCTGTTATAATCTGTTATTTTATATGCATTTCCTTGAATCCAATTTTCATAAATGATTGTTTTTTCATCGAATAAATTACCTGAAGTAATGATGAAGTTTGCCCACATTCCACTTTTTAGTTTTCCTAGTTTGTCGCCAATGTTCAGCATTTCAGCAGGAATAGAAGTAAGTGATTTTAATGCTTGTTTTTCTGACAATCCATAAGAAATCGCTTTGCGTAAATTTTTCCAGAAATCTTTTTTATCTTTTAAATCAGAAGTGGTAATAGCAAAGGGAATAAAATATTTTTCAAATGCTGTAAGATTTGCCGGAGCCATTTCCCAGTGTTTCAATTCTGCTAACGAAACATAATTTGCATCGTAAGCATCTTCTACATCATAAGCCATTGGAAAATTGATAGGCAAAATAAATTTGCAGTTACTCGCTTTAATATCATCTAAACGTTGGTACTCATTTCCACATCCTTTGATAATGTAGTTTGTTTTAAACTCGTCTCCGATTTTATCAGCTCGTAAAGCATTTAACTTATCGTTTGTTTCAAATATCTGAGGCAATGATTGCAAAGAATTAAATGCATCCAAAGAAATGTTTACTTCCTTTTTTGTTTTATCTGATTTATACCAACTAGCATCTATATAAGTTTGGCGTAACAAGGCCATACAACCCATTAAAGAAGAGGGATAATCTTGACTTGATGTTCCTTTGTCGAATGAATAAACCGCTGCCGCCTTTTCGCTAATTACTAGTTCGTTTTCGCGATTTTCTCCTAATGTAACCACTGCCCCCGAACCTCTTACAATTCCATCTTTTTGAAATGCAAATACGGCTCCGAATCCTAGTCTTCTATATTCTTCAGCAGATTTAGTATCTTTTGTGAAAATTTTTATGGCGTCAATTTCTGGTTTTATGGCTTGATTCCATCCGTAAGCTCCCTTTGTATTGCTTTCGGTTTGTGGATAAGATCCGCCAAACGATTTTTTGGTTTCAGGCATTCCGTAAGATGAATAAGCATCAATTAATCCAGGATAAATTGATTTACCTTTCAAGTCATAAATCACTGCGCCTTGCGGAATGTTAATTTTTGTTCCTACCAATTGGATTGTTCCATCTTTTACCACCATTGTACCATTTTCAATGATTTCATTGGCATCCACTACAATTCTTGCATTAATAAATGCATAAACTGTATGATTTTTATTGGCTGATCCGTTTACAGGAAATGTTTCTTGTGCGTTTGCAACTAGGGTTAATGAAATTGCAAAAAAGATTAAAATAATTTTCTTCATAGCTGTATTGTTCTAAACAAAAATAACATTTTAAACCGATTTTTCTTTAAAAATGTATGAGCAGTAAAATCAGTAGATTTTTAGTACTTTTGGGCTGATAAATATATAGCAAAATGGAAACAGGAATTCGCCACACACACTTATTAACGGTTATTTTATTTTTAACCATTTATTTAATCAAAACAATATTGTTGTTGATGAATAAAGAGGAGGCACTCGCTAAATTTTCGAAAGGATTTAAAGTGCCTGAAATGATTATTAGTTTTCTGTTCTTAGGTACAGGAATTTATATGATGATTCAACTTCCTGAAATTAAATCGTTGCTGATTATTAAAATTGCAGCTGTATTGCTTTCAATTCCATTAGCAGTAATCGGATTTAAAAAGAAAAACAAACTATTAGCTGTTGGCTCATTAGTATTACTTATTGGAGCATATGGTTTGGCTGAAATGAGCAAAAAACAGAAATCGAAAAGTATGGAAACGATTACTGAAAGTGATGTAAACGGACAAAAACTTTATACTGCAAGTTGTGCAAAATGTCACGGTGAAGATGGAAAATTAAATTTATTGGGAGCAAAAGATTTATCCATTTCTACTATGGATTTGAATGCACGTATCGAAATTATTAAAAACGGAAAAAATGCAATGACTCCGTTTTCTGGTATGTTGAATGAAGAACAAATTAAAGCTGTTGCAGAATACACTGAAACATTAAAAAAGTAATTTTCTGAATGTTTCATAATTTATAAAGAATGTACGATACAGGGAAGAAGCAGGAAACAGCCGTTTTAGTTGGCTTGATAAATAGAAGTCAGAATGAAGAAACTGCGAAAGAATATTTGGATGAACTCGAATTTTTGGCAGATACTGCTGGAGCAAAGGTTTTAAAAAGATATACGCAACGGTTGGAACATCCTGATTCCAGAACGTTTATTGGTGCTGGAAAATTAAATGATGTCAAAGATTTCGTTGCACAAAATGCTGTCGACATTGTTATTTTTGATGATGAACTCTCTCCTGCACAACAAAGAAATCTTGAAAAAGAAGTAAATACAGAAAAGGAAATCAAAGTAAAAGTTGTTGATCGTACACGATTAATTCTAGACATTTTTGCATCTCGAGCAAGAACAGCGCACGCGAAAACGCAAGTTGAATTAGCACAATCTATTTATTTATTACCGCGATTAACAAAAATGTGGGATCACTTGGATCGTATCAAAGGTGGTATTGGTATGAAAGGAGCAGGAGAAACAGAGATTGAAACCGACAGACGGATTGTGCGAGATAGAATTGCGTTGTTGAAAGAACGTTTGAAAGTGATCGATCGTCAAATGGAAACGCAACGTAAAAATCGTGGAGAAATGATTCGTGTTGCATTGGTAGGTTATACCAACGTTGGTAAATCAACCATCATGAATATGTTGAGTAAAAGCGAAGTTTTTGCAGAAAATAAATTGTTTGCAACCTTAGATACAACTGTAAGAAAAGTGGTGATTGAAAATATCCCTTTTTTATTATCAGATACGGTAGGGTTTATCCGAAAATTACCAACTACTTTGGTTGAATCATTTAAATCTACTTTGGATGAAGTGCGTGAAGCAGATATTTTAATTCATGTGGTAGATATTTCTCATTCTGGTTTTGAAGATCAATTGAATGTGGTGAACCAAACACTTACAGATATTGGTGCTGGAGACAAGCCCGTTTTGTTGGTGTTTAACAAAATAGATGCTTTTGTTTTTGAACAAAAAGAAGCCGATGATTTAACGGAGAGTACAAAAAAGAATTTGAGCCTTGATGATTTGAGAAAAACTTGGATGGGGAAATTAAATTCGGAATGTTTATTTATTTCAGCAGTTGAAAAACAAAACATTGATGAGTTCAAAAAAATTCTTTACGATAGAGTGAAGGATTTACATCAAAAGAGATATCCTTATAATAAGTTTCTGTATTAGAAGATAAGTAGTTCAACCCCTTCAGGGTTGCTGTTCTGCTGATTCTTTCTCTGAAAGCTTCACATTCAGTTATTCATATTCAATCCTTTCAGGGTTGATGAGTAGAAAATGTTTTTATACCTATAAGAGTTGAATGTGAGCAGAAAAATCAAGAATGAAATCAATCCAACAATCCCGAAATGGTTAAAATCAAATAAGAAGAACCATGAACGCAATCAGAGCAACCCTGAAAGGGTTGAATATGAATAA
>CAYWAV010000008.1:30232-55035 GCA_964456225.1 uncultured Chitinophaga sp.
TAAGAAGAACCATGAACGCAATCAGAGCAACCCTGAAAGGGTTGAATATGAATAACAAAAAAAGTAAAAAATAAAATCCATCAACCCTGAAAGGGTTGAATATGAATAATTATGAGCACGTACACACAGATTCTTTATCAAATTGTCTTTAGCACAAAGCATCGTAAAATGGTTATGCTTAAAGAAAATCGAGATCAATTATACAAATACATTTGGGGTGTTTTGGAAAACAAGAAATGCCATCCTTATGTAATAAATGGCGTTGAAGACCATATTCATATTGTTACTCATATTCACCCAACTATTGCTCTTTCGGATGTAGTAAAAGATATAAAAGTGTCATCATCACAATTTATAAAAGACACAAAACTTTTTCCAAATTTTATTAGTTGGCAGGAAGGCTATGGAGCATTTACTTATTCAACAAAGCAAAAAGATGTTCTAATTGACTATGTTAAAAATCAAGAAGAACATCATAGAAAAGCCACGTTTCATGAAGAGTATGTGAAGTTGCTGCAAGAGCAAAATGTAGTTTTTGAAGAGAAGTATTTGTTGTAAGTTTTGTTAGAGGAATATTCAACCCTTTCAGGGTTGTAGGGAATTTTGCGCCTTTTTTTGTTATTCGTTTTTAACCCTTTCAGGGTTTGCTCGAAACCCAATAAAGATTAATTATTCTTTTTTAATCTCTTGCTCTTGCATTTTTTTAGATGGTGCACTATTTTTCTTTCTCCCTCTTCTCAACGCTTTCATCATTTTCTCATCTCTTTTATAAACATCAATAAAGAATTTTAATTCGCAGTAGTCATCTGTCTCTGCAGTAAAGTAAGTGAAGTATAATGCAATGGGCTTTTTTATGTAGACATATTTTTGAGTAGCTTTTGCAGTATCTGCATATAATGAATCAACAGGGTATTTCACACTGTCATCACGAATAAGAAATGTGGCAAAATCCATAAATTTCTCTAAACGGCAACAACCATGACTCATTGCACGCATTTCTCTGTTGAATAATCTCCTGCTGTCGGTGTCGTGCATGTATACACCATATTTGTTTTCGAAATTAAATTTTAAAATACCAAGTGAATTGTCTTCTCCGATGTTTTGTCGCAAACGCCATGGAAAATAGGTTTTACTGTATTTTTTCCAATTTATTTTTGACGCATCTACAACCAGATTGTTTCCATCAAGCACTTCGAAATTCTTTCTCCTTAAATAAGAAGTGTCGCGCTTTAAGATTGGCAAAATTTCTTTGGTAGCAATGCTGAATGGTACAGTCCAATAAGGATAAATTAAAAAGTAACGGATAGTGCTTTTTAGTAATGGTGTTTGATGTTTAGGATCTCCTATAATAACTCTTGATTTCATTACCAATGTGTCTTTTTCAATCACACGCATTTCGTATTTAGGAAGGTTAACCCAAACGTATTGTTTCTCTTTAGGGACTTGTGACCAGCGCCAACGCTCCATATTTAAAGCAATCTGATTGATATAATCTTGCTTTGTTCTTTGCATTGCTTTGAAAGTCAGTTTGCCAATTTTGCCATCTTCCGTCAGGTTGTTCTCACACTGAAAATTTTTGATTGCCTTCATTAACTTGATAGAATCCTTAAGAGCTTCTGTGAGTATAAAACTTTGTTTATTTTTTGCAGCTTTATACAATCTGATAGAATCGGATCCTGAAAAATCATCAACGTAATCGTGGCTAAGTATCAATCGCTCTTTAACACGAGCGAGGAATGTTGTTGAATCTGAATTTCTATCGGCAATACTATCCCAATCCAAATCTTTAAATTCATATTGAAAATTTTTCAAAGCAAGTTTAAGCCCCTTATAATATTTGTTTTGTGGTTCAAGTGAGTCGATTGCAGCACGAATGGTGTTTTTTGGAAGTACAACATTTAATATATCAACGATATTGGTGTCGAGTTGATTTGCTTTCCATTCAAGGGTTAAACTATCAGCATTCAATCGGCCTTTATTGATGTGAACCGCCATTGTGAAAAATGCATCGGTCAATAATAAGTCAGCACTAGACAGTTTAACAGCATCAAATTTTTGTGTTGCACTATCTTGAGCCGTTTTTAAAAGTTCAGCTATTTTAGCAGCATGATAATCTTCAGGAATTAATCCATACACAGTTGCATTTGTAATAATATTTAAAAGAGTATCGCCTTGTTTTGTTAAAATGCCTTTATCCGTAAATGTAACAGCAAATTTTCTTTGTGTATAAAAGTCGGAAACAAAACGAGTTGCAAAAAGACTGTCGTTTTCTATTATGAGGATTGTAGATGTATCCACATCGGCTAAATTTTTTGTAATGAGTTTAGCAACTTCTACATTAATCATTTCAGGTTTTTCAACAAGAACAATTTCAGTTGGTTTGTCTTTAGAACATTTATTACAACCAAGAATGATTGTAGTAAAACACAGAAGAAGTAAGAAGCGATAAGAATACAAGTGCTGAATTTTTGTCAAATTTACAAAATTGCTTTCATATCAAGCGAAACCATCAATTTTCTTGAGAATTTAACCTAAAATTCAATAAATCCTTGTTCAGGGCTCTGTTTGAACTCAAATAAGTTGTTAACAATAAACCAAAGTTTTAACCAGGCAGTCTAGTTATATTGAATTTCTTCTTATTTTGCCGATGCTAAAAAACAGGATAATTAATTATTCAATTTATTTTTATGAAAACAAGCAGAATTTTCTCTATCTCTATAGTTGTGGTGGCTATAGTAATAGCTTTTAACAAAAATACATTTGCCCAAGCTAAGTATTTCCCGGGCTATGTGATTATGCTTACTGGTGACACTCTAAAAGGTGAACTTAAAAAGAACCCGAAACGCGACTTTGATAATTTTGCAAAAGCGGCATACCGCAAAAAAGATGGTGGTGAGATTAAAACCTTTAATCCAACAAAAATTAAAGAGTATTGTGTGGATGGAGTCGTATTTGTTTCCCGCAACGTGGGAGGGGATCAGGTTTTTGTAAAACGTTTGTCGAAAGGCACAGTGAACCTTTATGAATCTCAAATTGAAGTCTTGCAAATGAACGATATCAAAGTGAAATCGGATTATTACATGGAGAAAGAGGCAGGGGAATTTGTGAAAATAAAATCAGGAAAATTTAAAAAGCAAGTGGAAGAAGTGATGTCAGATAACGAAGAAATTGTAAAAGCGCTTGCAGATAAAAAATACGAATATGATAATATTGTTGAATTATTTAATGCTTATAATAAGTCGGCATCCAACTAAATAAACGCTATTTTATACAGAGAACCCTGAGCCAAACACTCAGGGTTTTTTTATTCGGAAATACTTATAAACACTACACAAATACTAAGTTATTTGGGTTATTTTTATACCAGATTCTAATTTTATAACAACTATGTCTGATAACAATAAAAAACTTTTTTTGCTAGATGCTTTTGCACTTATTTACCGTGCATATTTTGCTTTTGCAAACAATCACCGTATCAATTCAAAAGGATTAAATACATCAGCTGTTTTGGGTTTTACAAATACCTTGCTTGAGGTTTTAAAGAAAGAAAAGCCTACTCACATTGCAGTAGTTTTTGACACGCCAGAACCTACTGTTAGACACATTGAATTTACAGAATACAAAGCCAATCGAGAGGAAATGCCAGATGATTTGCGTTTGGCAATTCCATATATCATCAAAGTAATTGAAGGGTTTAATATTCCAGTAATCGGAAAGCCAGGGTACGAAGCCGATGATGTGATTGGTACACTTGCTAAAATGGCTGAGAAAAAAGGATTCACCACGTATATGATGACTCCAGATAAAGATTATGGTCAGCTGGTTTCCGATAATATTTTTATATATAAACCTGCTCGTTTAGGAAATGGTGTTGAAATAATGGGTGTTCCGGAAGTTTGTAAAAAATGGGACATCAAAAATGTTGATCAGTTGATTGATATTTTAGGATTGATGGGTGATAAGGTAGATAACATTCCTGGAATCCCTGGAGTTGGTGAAGTAACTGCAATTAAGCTCATTAAAGAGTTTGACACCATTGAAAACTTACTCGAGAATACAGATAAGCTAAAAGGAAAATTAAAAGAAAAAGTAGAACAGAATAAAGAAAAAGCGATACAATCAAAATGGCTTGCTACTATTATTTGTGATGTTCCTGTGGAGTTAGATGAAGTTGCATTAACAATTGGTGAGCCTAATAGAGAAGCTTTAAGAGACTTATTCAATGAACTTGAATTCAGAAGATTGGCAGAGCAAATATTAGGTGAAAATAGTTCAGCACCTGTAGAAACAAAAACGGCAACCTTAAAAGTTAAAAAAACAAATCCGGATCAAATAGATATGTTTGGTGGAGAAGAAGCTGTAAGTGTTGAAACAGAAGTGTTGGAAGAAGAATCAGAAACGGAAGCTCCAAAAAATTATAAAAATATTTCTGAGGTTGCTCACACTTATCATTTGGTGGATACAAAAGAAAAAAGAGCACAACTGATTTCTGAACTGGCTAAGCAATCCGAAATTTGCTTTGATACGGAAACAACAGGCTTGGATGCGCATACGGCTGAGTTAGTCGGCATGTCTTTTGCATTTAAAGCTTCTGAGGCATATTATATTCCTACTCCAGAAAATCAAACAGAGACACAGGCAATAGTAGATGAGTTTAAAGCAATTTTTGAAAATAAAAAAATTACTTTAATCGGACAGAATATTAAATACGATCTTTTGGTGATGAAGAAATACAATATTCATCTAAAAGGAAAATTGTTTGATACCATGGTCGCACATTTTTTGATTCAACCGGAAATGCGACACAATATGAATGTGCTTGCCGAAACATATTTGAATTATTCCCCTGTTTCTATTGAAACACTTATTGGTAAAAAAGGGAAAGGACAAATCAGTATGCGTGAAGTGCCCGTTGAAATAATTACTGAATACGCTTCTGAAGATGCGGATATTACGCTTCAATTAAAAAACAAGTTTGACGGAATGTTAGACTCTTCAGCTACAAAAAAACTATTTGAAGAAATTGAAATTCCACTTATTCCTGTATTGGCAGCAATGGAAGCGGAGGGGATTGCGTTGGATAAAAATACATTGAAAGAAATTTCTGGAGAACTTGAAAAGGATATTCAGAAAGTGGAGAAAGAAATTCAAACTTTAGGAGGAAAAACATTCAATGTTTCGTCACCCAAACAGGTTGGTGAAATTTTATTTGAAGTGCTTCAAATTACTGAAAAGCCTAAGAAAACCAAAACGGGTCAGTATGCAACGGGTGAAGATGTATTAGCGAAACTGATTGGGAAGCACGAAATTGTTGGAAAAATTTTAGACTATCGTGAATTGGTAAAATTAAAAAATACTTATGTAGATACCTTACCCGAATTGGTAAACCCGAATACAAAACGTATTCACACTTCTTACAATCAAGTGGTAGCAGTTACCGGTCGTTTGAGTTCTGATAATCCGAACCTTCAAAACATTCCTATTCGTACAGAAAGAGGAAGAGAAATCAGAAAAGCATTTGTAGCACGCGATGAAAATCATGTTTTATTATCAGCCGATTATTCACAAATAGAATTGAGAGTGATTGCAGAGTTGAGTAGAGATCAAGGAATGATTGATGCGTTTCAGTCGGGGCAAGATATTCACAAAGCAACTGCAGCAAAAGTGTATAATGTTTCTTTGGAAGAAGTAACCTCTGATATGCGTAGGAATGCCAAGATGGTAAACTTTGGAATCATTTATGGAATTTCTGCTTTTGGATTATCCGAAAGATTGAATATTCCACGTAAAGAAGCAGCCGCAATTATTGAAAATTATTTTGAGAAATATCCACGCATTAAATCCTATATGGATGAAAGTATTGAACAAGCACGTGAAAAAGGATATGTGGAAACGATTATGGGAAGAAGAAGATACTTGCGTGATATCAATTCAACCAATCATACTGTAAGAGGATATGCGGAGCGAAATGCAATCAATTCTCCGATTCAAGGAAGTGCTGCTGATATGTTAAAGATTGCAATGATTAATATTCATAAAGATTTTATTGATAAAGGAATTAAATCAAAAATGCTTTTGCAAGTGCATGATGAATTGGTTTTTGATGTTTTGAAAGAAGAATTGGAAATAGTAAAACCGATTATTGAAAGCAGAATGAAAAATGCAATTCCTTCGTTAACTGTTCCAATGGAAGTGGGAATGGGCGTTGGGAGAAATTGGTTGGAAGCACATTAGCACATTGATGATAATTCGCAGAGATTGCTTTACTTCGATCGTAATGACCTTCTCATTGTACCTCTATTCTGATAAGGACGACATTGCCAGGCACGAAGGAATCCATGCCATCAATGGGTGCAAAGGGAAACTTTAAAAATTATAATCCTTATACTCTTTTGTAAACTCTTCCGGTAGAATAGTTGTGTTTATTTGTAAATTATGGTATTCGTAAGTTTCAAATAATCCCTGATCATCAAATACGGTATTGCTTACGGGTAATAAAAGTTCTTTGTCTACTAATAAAATAGTAAGCTTTCCGTAGGCATTAGGGACTTGAATGATTTGTCCTTCTTTTACATCGTTGTACCAGCTGAGCTTCGGATTATTCATCAACACCATGTATTCGCTCACTTTTAATTTTCTGGCGATGGTTGTTAAATTTTCTCCTTTTTTTACTGTGTAAGGTCCCCAGGCAAATTCCGGGAATGAAATTGCCAGTTTGTAGCAATTTCTACCGTTTAATTTTTCTTCTCCTACCAACACAAAATATTTTTCCAGCTTATCACCTGCGCGTTTCATTCCGTCTTTTAAAACATCTGCTAAATATTGAAATCCCATTTCATGAATAGTGTGGTGCTGGTCTTTACGCATCAAAGAACCATAAGGATCAAGATTTAAATTCATGTAAGGAAATGCTCCTGGGTTTACTAATGCATCACCATTGTTTTGACCCTGTATCCATAAAACTTCAGGACCTCTAACCGACAAATAAAGTTTGCGTGGAGATATTTGTAATTTTACTGTTGATTCATAATGAGTCATTCTTCCTTTAATACGTTCGTTGCATTGTAAATTAAAGCGCATTGTTTTAATATTATCAACTGCATCAAAAATCTTTTCAATCAACTCACGATTGTTACCTGTCTTGTCAGTTTTTTTAAAACGAAACGACAACAACGAAATACTTATCGTAAGAAGAATAAAAAAAGTAATATGATGTGCTTTTAATCTCATTCGTATTTTAAAATAGTTTGCAAAGATAATCTCATTTTTAATTTAACGTTAAATTAATTTAACAATGTTGTTGTTTTGGCCGTGTCACCCTGAGCGAAGGGCGAACTAGTCGCTAAAAATTATAGCCTTTAAAACTCTTCAAAAACTCATCTGATTTAAACGAAGGATTAATTCTCATATAAGTGAATTCATAAGCCTCGTATAAGCCTTCTTCGTCATATACGGTAATGCTGATAGGGATGGATGTTTTTTTATTAATAAGCATAATGGCCTTGTTTGAATAAGGAACAGGAATGGTGAGCTTCTTGCCCGGTTTTATGGAGCCAAAATAGCTTGAAAGGTCGTTTTTGTAACGAATTTTATAGTCGCTGGTGTTTAATTTATGTGCTATACTGCTCACCGTTTCTCCTTTTTTAGTGATGTATTCTATGTATTTATAATCGGGGTAGCTAATGATAATTTGATAGCATTCTTTGTGGTTCCAGGTCACCAGTCCGGCATATGTAAAATGCTTATCAAAATCCTTAGGAGCCTTCAAAATGGTATTTGCAATAGTTGTGCCGATATAGTAAGTGCCAAGTTCAAAAATAGTATGGTGTTGATCTTTTCGGATAATACTTCCATAAGGATCTAAATCAAAGTTCATCAAGGGAATTGATTTGCTGTGAACAATCGCATTCCCTTTATTAGTGCCTTCCACCCAGAGTAATTCGGCACCTTTTTCTGGACTATGAAAATAAATTTTACGAGGAAAAATATTGATTTTTATATATGACTCGGCAATGAGAAAACGTTTTCCTATTCGTTCGGTTGCTTTTACACTACAGGCTTGAGTTTTTATATTTTTAATACTGTCGAGCATCTGATTAATAATTTCACGGCAAGTTGGAATACTCTTTTGGGAGGAACTTCCAATAAATAAGGATGCGACTAAAAAAACGATTATTGCTCTAGATGTTTTCACATAGCAAAATTACTAAAAATGGCCTGAAATTCTTTAATTTCAAGTGTAATAGATAAATTAATTCAGTAAATTCGCTTTATGAAGATTATCGGAATTATTCCTGCACGTTATGCATCTACCCGTTTTCCTGCCAAACCCTTGATCGATATTGGTGGAAAATCGATGATTCAGCGTGTATATGTACAATCGAAAAAAGCTAAAGTTCTTACAGATGTGGTGGTTGCCACCGATGATAGTCGAATTGCTTCACATGTAAAATCCTTTGGAGGCAATGTGGTAATGACCAGCGAAACACACCAAAGTGGTACCGATAGATGTTTCGAAGCGATAAATTCCTTTTGTAAAGATGCCGATGTGGTGATCAATATTCAAGGAGACGAACCCTTTATTAAACCCGAACAGATTGATTTAGTTGCTTCCTGCTTTGCTTCTGAGGATGTTCAAATCGCTACTTTGGTGAAAAGAATCAGCACTGATGAAGAGTTATTTAATGTGAATGTTCCCAAAGTAGTACTGAATGTGAACAAAGAAGCGATTTTGTTTAGCCGGCAAACGATTCCGCATATCCGCGGTAAAGAAATGCAGGAGTGGCTTAAAAGTTACACCTTCTACAAACACATTGGAATTTATGCCTACCGTACCAAGGTTTTGGCCGAAATAACCGCTTTGGAACAGTCGCCACTTGAGCTAGCCGAATCCCTCGAACAGCTTCGCTGGCTTGAGAATGGCTACAAAATTAAAGTTGAGATTACTGATTTTGAGAGTGTTGCAGTAGATACCCCGGATGACCTCAAAAAACTCGCTAAATTTTTGTAAATTCGCTTTTTATGCAGATTTCTCGGATCTGCTCGAAATGACAAGTATAAGTATGAATGTAGAAAAACATATTGGTGAATTATTGTACGACCACAATTGTGTAATCGTTCCCGATTTAGGTGGATTTGTGGCCAATTATGCGCCTGCAAAAATTCATCCTACTCAACATACATTCACTCCTCCTACGAAAAATATTGTTTTTAATATCAATCTAAAAAACAACGATGGTTTATTAGCAAACCAAATTGCTGCTTTTGAGAAAAAATCTTATTCCGAAGCGTTGAAGTATATCGACTATTTCGTGAAAGAAATAAATATCCAATTAAAAAAAGGTGCGAAAGTTAAGCTTGATGAAGTGGGAACACTTTTTTTAGATGTTGAAAAAAATATTCAGTTTGAACCAGCACCTACTAATTTTTTATTAGATGCTTTTGGATTATCCAGTTTCCACTCTCCTGCAATTAAACGCGATGCAATTGCAAAACGTATCATCGAAAAAGAATTTAAAGACCGAGGTCCGATTCCAGCAGAGAAAAAGAAAAGCAAGGTTAAACGATATGTAGCCATAGCAGTTGCTCTTCCATTATTGTTTGCGATGGTTTGGATTCCTCTAAAGACAGATCTTTTAAAGAACGTTAATTATTCTGACCTCAATCCTTTTTCTAAAAAAGAAGTAAAAATTCCCGAAACAAAAACAACCACTGCTGTTGTTCCTTTGATAAACAATGACACAACTATAGCAAAAGTAATTGTGTACGATACCATAAAAGTAGCTTCTGTAACAGCATTAGTTGCTGCTGATACAACAGCTGTTGTGAAAAATGAAATCAACTTAAATTACAAATTCCATTTAGTAGCAGGCTGTTTCCAGATTGAAGAAAACGCAATTAATTTTGTGAAATCTTTACAATCAGAAAATTTGACGGCTGCAATTATTGGTCAGAACAATAAAGGCCTGTACGTTGTAAGTTGTGGCGATTTTCTGACTCGCAAAGATGCCTTGAACGAATTGAATACTCTCCGAAAAGTACGACCGAATGCTTGGTTATATAGAAACTAATATGCAGATTGATTTTTATTGTCGTCAACATAATTGTCAGGAGTGTAAGTAACTCTCGCGAAATTTTTTGTTATTAATTCTGTATTTACAATTTCCCCACTCTTGTATTTTAATATTTTGTCCCGCCAGATTTCATTTTTACGGAAGAATTGTCCGTCTATCTTTAAAAATTGATGCTCTTTTTCCATAACATGGTAAGCATAATCCAGTTCAGAATCAATTCTTAATTCACCTTCTAAGCATTTGTCGGTAAACCAAAGATTAATTTGAAAAGTATGAGTTGTGTTATTTTTAAATTGATAATCCAAATAATTGTAAAAAACAGTTGCTCCGCTTCCAAATGGCAATACTCTGCCATCATCAGGAAATGGGTCAAATGAATGATGGTGCCGTTCTGTAACAGTTAATGAACTATGAATGACCAGCCAATGAATGAGATTTGAAATTTGGCATATTCCTCCACCAATTCCTGCTCTTGCTTCTCCAAATGTTAATTCCATTCCAAGCAAATAACCTTTTCTTTTTGTAGGTAAGCCCACTAGTTTACAAAAGGAAAATGTTTCTCCCGGATGAATTAAAATTCCATCAATATTGTTTACGGCAATTTTAAGGTTGGTTGCTTTATTAATTTGGAGTTGCATATCACTTTCGCCAAGTTTTTTTAGCAATACCGACTGGTGTTTTTTTATTCTGAAAGGAAGTTTATTTGTGTCGCGTTTGCCGGAATATTTTTTATCGCCAAAATACCATTGAAAATAACGACCCATTCTTCTCGTCCAAACAGCTAAAAAGTAAAGATAGGGATGTCGTTGGCTAAGTAGTTTGCGTTTTTTCACGATTGTCTAATTTGCCTACTGAATGATTAATTAGTGCTTTCGTCTCCGCTCTCCCCACTCCCCACTCCGTTCTCCCCACTTCCCACTCCCGACTCCTCACTCTTCTCTCGACTCTTTTTATAAATTCGAATTGCTAAAACAAGTGTTCCTGAAAAAACAATTAATCCTAGCATTCCGAAAATCAAACCAGTATTGCTTTTAAGAACAATTAAGAAAACAATCGCAAATAGAAGTACTGTTGCTACTTCATTCCATAATCGTAATTTGAAAGAAGAATGTTTTACAACATTGTTTTGTAATTGCTTGAACATAACGTGACATTGAATATGATAGAGGATGAGCGCTCCAACAAAACAAAGTTTTAAAATAAAATAGGCGGAAGTGATGTAATACGTAAAATTATAACTCATCACCCAAGGTCCAAAAATTAAAGTCAGAATCATAGATGGCCAGGTAATTCCATACCACAATCGTTTTTGCATGATTTTGTATTGAGTCTGCAAGATAGATTTCTCCGGTTCAGTTTTTTGTTCAGCTTCTGTGTGGTAAATAAACAAACGAACAATGTAGAACAAGCCTGCAAACCATGTTACAATGAAGATGATGTGCAATGCCAGTGCGTATTTAAATAAATTATCCATTCTTTGAAATTTAAGGTAAAGATACTCATATCTTTGCATAAAATATTTATCATGAAAGCAAAAACATCCAAAGAATCTCTGACCATACAAACTCAGATAGTACTCCCAAATGATACCAATACATTAGGGAATTTGTTTGGAGGACAGTTGTTGCAGTGGATGGACATAGTTGCATCTATTTCAGCTCATCGTCATTGCAAGCGAGTTGTTGTAACGGCTTCTGTGAATAATGTTTCTTTCAATATACCAATTAACCACGCTAGTATAGTCACGTTAGAAGCAAAAGTTTCCCGTTCGTTTACTTCTTCTATGGAAATATTTATTGATGTGTGGATAGAAGACCATGTTACTGGAGTAAAAGTGAAAGCTAACGAAGCCATTTATACTTTTGTAGCGGTAGACCAAAATGGTTCACCATTACCGGTTCCAGAGTTGGTTCCGGAGACGGAAGAAGAAAAAGCACGTTATGAAGGTGCTTTGCGCAGAAAACAATTGAGTTTGATATTGGCAGGGAAAATGAAACCTGGTGATGCTAGTGAGTTGAAGGCGTTGTTTGCTTAGTAGTCGTATGTTGTGATGTCACCATGAGCGGAGTCGAAGGGCGCATCTCATAGTTGAGAGCAGTTCCACAAATAAGAGATCCCGTGTCGCGGCAAGGGATGACAGTTCAGATGGGATTATTAGTTCCTAAATAAATTCCTTCTCATCAATCTCCATCATGCATTTAAAATGACCTTTTGGGCATTTAGCATATCCAATTTTTGAACAAGGTCTGCATGAAAGATTTTTCACTTCCACCATTTTTGATTTTGGGTCGGGTAGGTAAGGGCTGAATCCAAATGCAGGAACAGTATTTCCCCAGACAGAAATAATTTCTTTTTTAAATGCTGCAGCAATGTGCATCAAGCCAGTATCGTGTGAAATTATTTTTGTTGCTTGTTTTATTATTGATGCAGATTGGTTTAAATTATATTTCCCACATGCATTGTAAATTATAGTTCCTACAGCTTTTTCAATTTCTTCTGCTCTTGCAACATCTTCTTTCCCTCCTAATAAAATAATTGGATGGTTTATTTTTTTACAAATGGAAATTATTTTTTCTGTTGGAAGTTGTTTTGTAAAATGCTTTGCTCCAATAACAAAACCTACATATTCCTTTTGATGCGATTGAGGTAAAGAAGAAACATTTACTTCATCCTTTTTCGGAATAAAATAATCCAATCCTTTGTTGTCGTTTTTAATGCCAAGTTGAGCAATTGTATCCATGTAACGATCTACCACATGAGCTTTTGGCATCTTGTCTATTTTAAAATTCACTAACACCCACTTTTTAAAATTTAATTTTTTGAAAGTAGAGGAGGGTTTACCCAAACCATTTTTTGTTTGAATCGAGCGAATGTTGTTATGCAAATCAACCACAAAATCAAAATTCTCTTTTTGTAACTGCTCCATCACTTCTTTCACATCTTTTTCAATGGTGTGAATTTTTGTGATGTGCGGGTTGTTTTCTAAAATACTTTTGAAAGATGCTTTGGTCAGAAAATGGATTTCTGTGTTAGGTTTTTGTTCTTTGATACAGCGAATAACAGGCGTTGTGAGAACGATATCGCCAATAGAACTAAAACGTATGATGAGTATTTTCTTCAAAAAAATAATTTTTATTCATTTTTCTCCTCTCCATTTGGGGAGGTTGGGAGGGGTCTATTCTTGAATCGACCAGGTAGCACCATCTTTTGTATCTTTAATGGTGATGTTGATTTTATTTAAATCATCGCGCAATTTATCAGATGCAGCAAAATCTTTTTTCGCTTTTACATCTTTTCTGATTTCTAAAATAACTTCCATCACTCCTTTCAAAGCTTTGTCGCTTGTTGAGTTAGAGCTTTCGGATTTTAATCCCATCACATCAAATGCAAAATCATGCATCAGCTTTTTTAATAAAACTAAATCGGCTGCAGTAATTGTTTCCTTCTCATCGTTCACCGAATTAACAATTCGAGATCCTTCAAATAAATTCGCAATTAAGATAGGGGAATTAAAATCATCATTCATTGCGATAAAACAATTTTGTTCCAATTCTTTAATATTTGAAGTGGAAGTAGCTGATGTTTTTAAAGTATCTAAAAGTTTTATAGAAGTAATCAAGCGGGCAAATCCTTTTTCGGATGCTTGTAATGCTTCGTTTGAAAAATCGAGTGTGCTTCTGTAGTGTGTCTGCATCATGAAAAAACGAACAGCCATTGGACTGTATCCTTTTTCCAAAAGCGGATGATCACCAGTAAACAATTCGCCTGGTGTAAAACCATTTCCTGCCGATTTAGACATACGAACGCCATTCATTGTAAGCATGTTTGTGTGCATCCAATAATTTACTGGAGCTTTGTGATTGCATGCCTGTGATTGTGCAATTTCATTGGTGTGATGAGTGGCTTGCAAATCCATTCCGCCTCCGTGAATATCAAACGTTTCACCTAAATATTTACTGCTCATTGCAGAACATTCGATGTGCCAGCCCGGGAATCCCCAGCCCCAAGGGGATGGCCATTTCATTAATGTTTCCGGTTTAGCTGCAATCCACAAGGCGAAATCCAATCTTCCTTTTTTCTCATCTTGTCCGCTCAACTCGCGAGTGCCTTCCAGCAACTCTTCCAACTTGCGGTTAGTCAATTGTCCATAAGAAAATTCCTTATTGTATTTTTCTACATCAAAATAAACCGTTCCGTTTTTTACATACCCATATCCTTTTTCAATGATGGTTTTTATCATCTCAATTTGCTCACAGATATGTCCGGTTGCAGTTGGTTCAATGCTAGGAGGCAATGCATTCACTTCACGCATTACCTCGTGAAAACCTACAGTATATTTCTGTACAATTTCCATTGGCTCCACTTGTTCCAACTTTGCCTTTTTTGCAAACTTATCATCGCCTTCATCTCTATCTCCTTCCAAATGTCCTGCATCCGTAATGTTACGTACATAACGAACTTTAAAGCCTAAATACAATAAGTAACGGTATATTAAATCGAATGAAATAAATGTGCGGCAGTTCCCTAAATGCACATCACTATAAACTGTTGGACCACAAACGTATAATCCAACTCTTCCCGGAGTGATAGGGTTGAACTTTTCTTTTGTTCGAGAAAGTGTATTATAGATTATTAATTTGTCTTGCATAGGAATAAAAAAAGGACTTATGAGATTTTCATAAGTCCAAAGATATTAAGTTTTCGTAGGTTTTACGATATGTGTCTGATTTATTCTTCCATTACTGCATCGCCAACGTATTTTCCGCCTTTGTATACTGCAATTCTAGTTAAAATACCATCTGAATCATAAGAGTAAACTTTCCCATCAATCATACGATTTTTAGCGAATGTTCCGTCTTTAGAAACTTGTTTGTTAGAGTTGTAAAGCTTCCAATATCCTTCTCCGTTGAATTTACCAATATTCACTGTTTCGTTTTTAGAAACAACTACAGGAGGTGATTCATTTTTAGCTTCAGGTGTAGCTTTTACAATTGGTTTTTTAGGAGCAAAAGTTTTAACAGATGCAACATCCAATGTTCCACCATTAAAGTTCTTTTCTGATTTAATATCACCATTTTCATGGAATTCTTTAAGAACGCCTGCTTCTTTTCCTTCTGCCCAGTTTCCTTCAATCATCACTTGACCATTATCATAAAAATATTCTTGTTTTCCTTCACGCTTTCCTGTAGTATTGAATTTGAAAGCTTGTTGGACTTGCCCATTATCATAGTATAATTTGTAATCTCCAACCCAACGGTTGTTTTTCCAAAGTCCTTCTTCTTTAATCTTACCATTTTCATGATACATTTTAGCGTATCCGTTCGGGCGATTGTTTTCGTACGTAACAACACTTTTTACATTTGTGTTACAATAGTATTCTTTCCAAGGACCAGTTTTTTTGCTGTCGAGGTATTTACCCTCTTCTACTTTTTGGTCATCTTTAAAACATTCTTTGTGTAAATCTTTATTAAGGATGATCCACTTGCCTTGTTTCTTACCATTCGCATCCGTGAAGTTTGTTGTATCTTTTCCAACAGACGACTGAGCAATAACAATATTACCTGCAACAAAAAACAATATTAAGAAAGCCTTTTTCATTGTATATGGAGTATCTTTTGAAATTCTACGTTAAAATTATAACAATTCTTTTATACTTAATCAACAATTTAGACCAACTAAAAATTTCCTTCGACCGATTACAAACAAAAATTCACCAGCCTACATATTTTTACGCTCACACGGAGCCCAAAGTTACACTTTTTAAATTATTTTTTTAAATTATCTATCATATCGCTTGTCATGGCCGATAAATCGTACTCAGGTTTCCATCCCCAATCCTTGCCAGCTTCATTAGAATCAATGCTTTTAGGCCAGCTGTCAGCTATTTGCTGACGGGAATCCGGTTTATAAGAAATACTGAAATTAGGGATGTGTTTTTGGATTTCCAGGGCAATTTCTTTAGGTGAAAAACTGAATCCCGATAAGTTATAGCTGGAACGTATTTTAACCTTCTGAGGATCAGCCTGCATAATGCCAATGGTTGCCTTTATAGCATCAGGCATATACATCATTGGTAAGGTAGTGTTTTCCGATAAAAAACACTCGTAACTACCTGATTTTAAGGCTTCATGAAAAATGTGAACCGCATAATCTGTTGTGCCACCACCTGGTGCCGACTTCCATCCAATTAATCCTGGGTACCTTAAACTTCTAACATCCACTCCATATTTATTAAAGTAATATTCGCACCAACGTTCCCCTGCCTGTTTGCTAATTCCGTAAACCGTGCTGGGTTCCATAATGGTAAATTGAGGAGTGTTTATGCTTGGAGTATTCGGACCAAAAACTGCAATAGAGCTGGGCCAGTATACTTTTTGAATGATTTTTTCTTTTGCTAAATCAAGGACATTGAATAAACCTTGCATGTTGAGGTCCCAAGCAAATTTTGGCATTTTTTCGGCAGTAGCGGATAAGAGTGCTGCTAATAAATAGACCTGATTGATGTTGTGACGTTTTACAATTTCTAGAAGTCCGGCAGCATTCATTACATCTATAACTTCAAAAGGACCTTCTTTGGCTTGCTCCGTAACTTTCATATCGGAAGCTACCACATTGTCTATCCCATAAATATCTCTGAGATTTTGAACCAGCTCCGTTCCTATTTGTCCAGATGAACCAATTACTAATATTTTATCACTCGTTCGCATTTGTTATTCGGGTTTTGAAAGGATAAATATCAATATTTAATTTTAATATCAAAATTATTTCGAATAAAATATGAGCATGCCTTGTTGAGGTTAAGCCTCCCGAATTTATCGGGACAGGCTCTTTGGGGCTCAGTTACAAATGGGATAATCATTAGAAATTTAAAAGGCCTCAGAGAGGCCAAATTTTTTTAGAAAACAAATTAGATTCCCAATTGCGTTGCCCCAGAGGGGCAAAACTTTTTATGGATGACAATTATCATACAATCAGTGTCCAGAATACCCTACCTTTGCCAAGATTTAAACCCTCGACACTATGTTACTGCAAAACAGAGTTAACAAAAAGGAGCTTAAAAAACGAATTCAGGAAGAAACCATTAAACGGATCACCGTTTCGTTTTACCGCTACGTAATTATTGATAATCCTCAAGAGCTTCGCGACAGCTTATTTCTTCAATGGAATACAATTGGTATTCTAGGTCGTATTTATGTTGCGCATGAAGGAATCAACGCACAAATGTGTGTGCCCGAAGAAAATTGGGAAATTTTCAAATTCAATCTTAATGCAAATCCGATGTTTTCCAACATGCCTTTAAAAATTGCTGTGGAAGACGATGGCAAATCATTTTATAAACTCACTATTAAAACACGACCGAAAATTGTTGCCGATGGATTGGATGACAATGCATTTGATGTTACCAATGTTGGAAATCATTTAACGGCTAAGGAATTTAATACCGCAATGGAAAATCCGGAAACGATTATTGTGGACATGCGTAATCATTATGAAAGTGAAGTAGGAAAATTTGTGGGAGCGATTACACCAGATGCTGATACTTTTCGTGAAGAGTTGCCCATGGTAATTGAAGAGCTGAAAGATAAAAAAGATAAAAAAATTATCATGTATTGCACAGGTGGTGTGCGTTGTGAAAAAGCAAGTGCTTATTTAAAACATCATGGATTTAAAGATGTAAGTCAATTGCATGGTGGTGTGATCGATTATGTGCGACAAATAAAAGCGGAAGGGTTAGAATCTAAATTCATAGGAAAAAACTTTGTGTTTGATGAAAGAGTAGGAGAAAGAATTACAGATGATGTAATTGCGCAATGTCATCAGTGCGGAGCGACATGCGATAATCACGTGAACTGTGCAAATGACGACTGCCATTTATTATTTATCCAGTGTGATGCCTGTGTCGAAAAAATGAAAGGATGCTGTACTCCCGAATGTGTTCACATTGCTTCTTTACCCGTTGAAGAACAAAGAGCTTTGCGCAAAGGCAGAAAAAAAGAAGATTGTCTTTCTGTTTACAAAAGTAGATTGAGGCCGAATTTGAAAGAGGTGTTGGAGAAGAAGGATTTGAGGATAGAGTAAATTATTTTCAGAACAAACTCCTATATTCGTACAAAACATTTTTGTGCGCATAAAAATCTTCTTTTTTCTTTTTCTAATTTCTTTATCAGTATCCGCTCAATATTCAATTGAAGGAAAAGTCCTTGACGCATCCGGAAAACAAGCACTCGCCTTTGTGAATATTGGTATTGTTGGAATGCAGAACACTACTTCCTCTGACATAGACGGAAAATTCAAACTAACTTCTAATGAACCTATTCTTGGAATTGTATTTACTTATGTTGGATACGAATCCTATAAATATACTTTGGGTGATGAAAAAGAAATCATAGTAAAAATGCAAAAGAAAACGGTTGATCTTACGGAAGTAGTTATTCGTCCGGGTGAAAATCCTGCGCACCGCATCATCAAACTTGCCAGTAAAAATCGAGATAAAAACAATCCCGATAAAATTCAAAGTTATGTCTGCAATACGTATAGTAAAACATATTGGGATTTGGTTTACAATACCGATGAGGTGAAAGACAAAAGCGATTCCTTAAAAACGGATTCTTTAAAATCGAAGTTGAGAATTTATTCTGAAAATTCTCATCTCTTAATGATGGAGTCGGTTACGGAGCGGAAATTTTTGTATCCTGAAAATTTGAATGAAAAAATTGTGGCGACAAAAGTATCAGGGTTTAAAGACCCTTCTTTTTCTGCATCTGCAAGCGATTTGCAGCCTTTTAGCTTTTACGATGATCATTTTCAGATTCTTGGAAAAGATTACTTGAATCCAATTGCTGGTGGAAGTACGAGTAAATATTTTTTCACAATAGAAGATACTTTGTTTCAGGGAAATGATTCTGTTTATATTATTTCTTATCGTCCGCAAAAAGGAAAAAACTTTGAAGCATTGGAAGGAGTCTTATACATCAATACGAACGGTTATGCAATTCAAAATGTAATTGCGAGTCCGTATGAAAAGAGTTTAGTAGACATTACCATTCAACAACAATATAAATTACTCGATAACAAACAATGGTTTCCAGAACAATTGAATTACGAATTGCAGTATAAAAAATATCCAACAAAATACATCGGGATGAAATTGGTTGCAAAAAGTTATATCACCGATGTGAAATTTAATACCGATTTAAAGAAAAGAGATTTCGGTTTCGAAACTATTGTGATGGAACCCGATGCAGCGCGCAAGGATAAGGCGTATTGGGAATCACATCGCATCGATACACTCGATAACAAAGAACAGAAAACATACAAGGTGATTGACAGTCTGGGAAAAAAGCAGCACTTCGACAGAACCTTAAAAGTGTTTGAAGGATTAACAACATTGCAAATTCCAATCGGACCAATTAGTATTGACTTGAATAAAATTATTGGGTTTAATGAGTATGAAATGATTAGGGGTGGAATAGGTTTACACACTAATGATCGATTGATAAGGTGGGGAAATGTTGGTGGATACATTGCTTATGGTTATGCCGATTCAATTACAAAATTTGGATTTGATGCAAAAATTTTTCTGAAAAAAAATAGCAGAGATTATTATCTGAAAGCATTGTATTCAAGAGATATTGCAGAGCCGGGTCGCACACAATATTTTTACACGCGATACAATTTCAATCGTATGCAAATGACTTCACGTATGGATTATCTGGAACAAAAAGAAGTTTCTTTGAATTTTAGAGTAATCAAGTATTTGACAACAAACATTGCTTTGAACGAAAGTTTTAGAATTCCAAAATACAATTATATGTTTTTACCTGTCAAGGAAGATCCTACTTTCACATCTATTGATTTTAAATCAACTGAGATAAGGGTAAAAGGAAGGTATGCATACAAGGAAAAATTTATACAATCGTTCGGACAATTATTATCAGATGGTACCGATTATCCAGTTGTTTATTTTGCATTTACAAAAGGATTAGATTTAAAAACGGCAACAGCAAAATACGATTATAATAAAGTGTCATTGGGTATCGAAAAATCATTTCTGATTAAAAATTTCGGACGCACAAATTTTTTATTGGAAGGTGGATATATGCAAGGCAATGTTCCCTATTCCTATTTGTTCAATGGAAATGGCAGCAATGCAAAAGGAAATTATATCTATGTACAAAACACATTTCAAACAATGGGTTTGTATGAATTTGTTTCGGATAAATATGTGAATTTATTTTTCTCACATAATTTTGGTTCTCTACTTTTTAAGCGTCCAAAATTCAAACCTCAGTTTGTGATTTTTACCAATGCCGGAATAGGAAGTTTGGAAAATCGAGAACAACATCCGCATTTAGCTTTTAAAACCATGGAAAAAGGTTTTTATGAAAGCGGTTTGCTAATTAATAATGTGCTTCGTGTCAATTATTACAATATCGTCTATTTAGGCTTGGGTGGAGGCGCATTTATGCGTTATGGACCATATGCAGAAGCAAAAGTCGAAAGTAATTTATCCTATAAACTCTCCCTAGTACTTACTTTTTAAGTATTGTTTTAAATTCCTTTTCTCTCTTTTTTGTGGGTATACTTATAATGATTAACTTCGGTGAGAATATTACTATCCAATGCCATTACAACTATGTGGACGTTCCTCGGTCGATTTATTTTAAAAAACAGATTAATTATCATTATAGTGCTTTTGGGGCTTTCCGTATTTTTTGGATTTTATGCTTCAAAGGCTGAACTTTCGTATGAAGCTCCTAATCTTTTACCATCTCATGATACCACTGCATTAGAGTATAAAAAATTTAAAAAAACATTTGGTCAGGATGGCGCTGTAATGGTGTTGGGTATTTCTGACAGCACTTTGTACAATGTTGAAAATTTTAATGAGTGGTATGATTTAGGAGATAGAATAAAAGCTGCTTGGGGAGTGAAAGCTGTGTTGTCGGTAGCAAGGTTACAGGTGCTTTACAAGAATGATAGTCTCCAAAAATTTGAAAATTTCCCCATCCTTTCACGCAAACCGCAGTCACAAGCTGAAGTGGATAGTATTAAACAAATGGTGTATGATTTGCCTTTTTATAAAGGGATTATCTATAATGATACTGCACACTCTACTTTAATGGCTATTACATTCGACAATAAATTGTTGAACACCAAAAATCGCTTAGTAATTGTTGATTCGATCGTTGCTCAAGTTGAAAAATTTATTGCAGCAACAAATATCAAAGTAAATTATTCGGGTATGCCTTATATACGAACGGCCGTTGCTAGGATGATTCAAAGCGAAACGAAATTATTTACCTTACTTGCTTTAATTGTCACCGCAATTATCTTGATGTTGTTTTTTAGATCGGTATTACCCGTTGTGTTTTCCCTGGTGGTTGTATTTATTGGTGTAATATGGTCGGTAGGGTTGTTGGTGTTGTGTGGGTATCAAGTATCCGTTCTTACCGGATTGATTCCACCTTTGTTGATTGTAATTGGTGTTCCTAACTGCATTTTATTGTTGAATAAGTATCACACGGAATTTAACTTGCATGGAAATAAAAAAGAGGCGCTTTCAACTGCAATAGGAAAGGTTGGAATTTCTTTGTTTATGGCAAACATTACTACCGCCATCGGGTTTGCAGTTTTTTGTTCAACCGATAGTAAACCACTTTTTGAATTTGGTTTGATTTCTTCAATTAGCGTAATGATTACATACTTTATTTCGCTAATGTTGGTGCCGATTGTTTTTAGTTATTTGCCTTCTCCTTCTGTAAAACATATTAAGCATTTGCAAAATAAAGTGCTTGCCGTTGTGTTGCAAAAAATCGATTATTGGGTACACCATTACCGACCAAGAATTTACGCAATAGTAATCGTTGTTGTTGTTATTGCGATTTATGGAATAACAAAAATTTTACCGCTGGGATATATTGTTGACGATTTACCTAAGGATGATCCTATTTTGGTGGACATGCGTTATTTTGAAAAAAATTACAACGGGGTGCTTCCTTTTGAAATATCAATTGATACCAAAAAACCGAATGGGGTATTTGCCGATGGCGGAAGAACATTGTATAAAATAAATAAACTTCAGAAATTATTTTTACAAGATTCTATTTTTTCAAAAGCGGTTTCAGTTGTAGAAGGAATTAAATTTTTCAATCAGGCGTATAATGATGGTGCAAAAAAAGAATACCGTTTGCCTGGAGCCATGGATTTACAAAAACTGGCAGATTTTGCCAAGTCGGATGCCGATGATAAGTCGGGACAGTTTGCCTCATTTATAGATAGTACACGCCAATTTACACGTGTGAGTGTTCAGATGAAAGATGTTGGTTCAATAGAATTGTTGAAAGTGTTAAAGCGTTTACAGCCGCGCATCGACAGTGTGTTTAATTACGATTACGAAAAAGAAGAATGGCTTCCTGCTGACAAGAGCTATAAAATATCCATTACAGGGAATAGTATGATTTTTTTACACGGGAATAAATTCTTGGTAAAAAACTTATTGGAAAGTGTATTGTTGGCAGTTTTGTTAATCGCGATTGTATTGTATACTTTGTTTATGTCGCCACGTATGATTTTTATTTCCGTTGTGCCAAGTTTGATTCCATTGTTAATTACAGCCGGTATCATGGGTTATTTTCATATCTATATTAAACCAAGCACTATTTTGGTATATAGCATTGCGTTTGGAATTGCCTCGGATGGAACACTTTATTTCCTTACCAAATACCGCCAGGAAATGAAAAATTCACATATCAGTATTTCAAAAGGTGTTTCACTTACCATCAAAGAAACAGGAGTGAGTATGATTTATACCGCTATTATTCTGTTTTGTGGATTCGGAATTTTTGCCGCATCCCGCTTTGGAGGCACCGCAGCATTGGGAATTCTAATTTCCGTAACTTTGCTCATTGCCTATTGTTCTAATTTAATTTTATTGCCCTGCTTTTTACTTTCTTTGGAAAAGCGATTGACAAATAAAGTATTTTTACAAGACTCATTGATTGAAGTGGATGATGAAAAAGAGGGTGTTGATTCGGATAAACCAAAAATTGTGAAAAAGAAAAAAAATTGATTGCGTTAGCTGAGTTAATTGAGACTGTTTGTCCTTTTAACTTTGCCCCATTTGGCCTATATTACATATTTGACTTAATAAACTATAAATATGAAAGGAATTATTTTAGCAGGAGGCTCCGGCACACGTTTGCATCCTTTAACACTTGCTGTTAGTAAACAACTAATGCCTGTGTACGACAAGCCAATGATTTATTATCCGCTTTCTGTACTAATGATGGCAGGTATTTCAGAAGTATTAATTATTTCTACTCCGCATGATTTACCTCAGTTTGAACGTTTGTTGGGCGATGGAAAAAGTTTGGGTTGTAAATTTTCGTACGCTGTTCAGGAAGTTCCAAACGGACTGGCACAGGCATTTGTGATTGGCGAAAAATTTATTGGAAACGATAAAGTTGCGCTTGTATTGGGTGACAATATTTTTTACGGAGCGGGATTGGGAAGATTGTTGCAAGCGCATCAAAATCCAGAAGGAGGAGTTGTGTTTGCATACCACGTTTCAGATCCGGAGCGTTATGGTGTTGTTGAATTTGATACAAATGGAAAGGCGATTTCAATCGAAGAAAAACCAACTAAACCAAAGTCGAATTACGCAGTGCCGGGATTGTATTTTTATGATAACAGTGTGGTTCAAGTTGCAAAAACATTAAAACCAAGTGCACGTGGTGAATATGAAATTACGGACGTAAACAAATATTATTTGCAAGAAGGAAAATTAAAAGTAGGGATTTTAGATAGAGGAACAGCTTGGTTGGATACAGGAACGTTTGCCTCTTTAACACAAGCCGGACAGTTTGTTCAAGTAATTGAAGAACGCCAAGGATTAAGCATTGGATGTATAGAAGAAGTTGCATATCGTATGGGATATATCAATAAAGAACAATTGAGAAAAATTGCAGAGCCACTTTTGAAAAGTGGTTATGGAACATATTTGATGAAAGTAGCTGAACAATAAAAATTAAGAGCATTGAATCTCATCGCGACATATCAGCAACAAATAGAAGATGCCTTAAAGGATAAAAAATACGGTTCCAATCCGAAAGAATTGTACGACCCGATTTCGTATATCATGTCTTTGGGCGGAAAAAGATTGCGCCCCGTTTTGGTTTTTATTGCTGCAGATATTTTTGATGGTGATACATCCAAAGCCCTTCATCCTGCCTTAGCGATAGAATTGTTTCACAACTTTACTTTGGTGCATGACGATTTGATGGATAAAGCACCATTAAGAAGAAACCAACCTACTGTTCACGAAAAGTGGAACAACAACATTGCTATTTTAAGTGGTGATGCGATGATGGTTAGAGCTTATCAAGAGCTTTGTTTTGCTGATGCAGCAATGCTTCCACAATTACTTGAAATTTTTAGTGATACAGCTGTGAAAGTGTGTGAAGGACAACAATACGATATGAATTATGAATCGATGACAAAAGTTTCGATTCAACAATACATAAAAATGATTGAATTAAAAACCGCAGTATTGTTGGGTGGAGCATTAAAAATTGGAGCAGTAATTGGTGGAGCACGTGAAGAAGATGCACAGCGGTTATACGATTTTGGAAAACACATAGGAATAGCATTTCAATTGCAAGACGATATTTTAGATGTGTATGCCGATGCTACAAAGTTCGGGAAGCAAAAAGGTGGCGACATCATTGC
>CAYWAV010000008.1:55135-73013 GCA_964456225.1 uncultured Chitinophaga sp.
TTGATGGTGCGAGAGGTTTAATACGGATAACGAATAAAAACGAATTTTACGAATCTGGGTGTATTATAAGATGAGAATTTTAGTATTTCCATTGTTAATGATTTTTCTTTCCTTGAGCTGTAATTCAGAACAGAAGGAACTTGCTCAAATGTCTTCAATAGATTCTGTTACAATAAAATCAGACACAGTGATAGACAGTACAATTGGAAAACCGTATTTTGATTTTGATGAAGTTCTTCATTACAGCATTGATGAAAAGCTTATTTATGAAGCTGAATATAATGCTGACGCAGAATATGAAAAAAGGTTGCGAAACCTTTTAAACGGATGTCGCGATGGACAAATTACAGACACTGTCTTTTGGGCAGATATGGAAAGTTTTAAAAAGAATAAAAATAACATTAAAGCAGTTTATTTTAATAAACTAAATTCAGAAGTATTTGTAAATAGAGGCTGTGGTGAGTTGTATGGATTTGGTTGTATTCCTATTTTTAGAGATATTTTAGTTTTCAAAAAAGGCGGCAAAGTAATCGGTTTGGCAAAAATTTGTTTTCAATGCGAAAGGTGTCATTTTGAAGGAAATAACTCGAATACAGAATGGTTTGGGTTAAATGCAGAATTCGAAACATTAAAAACGCTGTTGAAGGAAAATAGTAAATTGTAAATAGTCATATAAATTTGTAATTCGATGGTATACGACAAACATATTTTTATCTGCACTAACCAACGTGCGCCAGAAGCTCCAAGAAAAAGTTGCGGAGAAGCACACGGAATGGAAATTGTAGACGCATTTAAGAAAAAATTAAAAGAATTAAATCTTCCAATAAAATTACGTGCACAAAAAGCAGGTTGTTTGGATATTTGTGATTTCGGACAAACAGTTGCAATTTATCCAGAAGGAATTTTTTATGTTGGAGTTGAATTAAGTGACGTAGATGAAATCATAAATGAACATATTGTTAATAATAGAGTGGTGGAGAGATTGAAGTTGGAGAATGTAAGGGCAAGGAAGTAATTTGTCAGCCATTCATACAAATCCCCTAGCCCTCCTTCGACTCCGCTCTGGACAGGCTATTTTTCAAAGAGGGAATTGTTCTAACAAGCTTTGTATTAAGAAATAAAATCTGCGAAAATCTGCGAAATCTGCGAGCAACCTTTATGAACTTCACCGACCTTACCCCATATTTCAATAAACTCGATATCATAAAAGATACCGCTGCTCAAATCATAAAAGATTTTGAAATGTTTGGGATGGAAGTAAAGTTTTCGGGAAATGCTTACAATGCTTATGAGGAATTATTTGATCAAATAGAACCTCACATCAAAAAAATGGTGGACTCCAACCGCCAGAAATTTCTGGGAATTTTATATCGAATTGATTTAAGTGATGAACAAATAAAAAAGGCTGTAAATTCTAATTCTACAGAGCCATTTTCTGTAATTGTAACGGACCTCATTATTAAGCGAGAGCTACAAAAAGTGGTTATCCGGAACCATTATAAGTCTCGGCAGTAAAGGCTTTATTCTTATTTTTAATAATATTTGGATTTCTTCCCAATTTTTTCCATTTTAGGGCTCTTATTGCATTTTAAAGAGCTTATATAGTCCTATTATTCTGTTTAATAAACATAAAAGATTAGCTATTGAAACCTACAGATCTTAATAATCCGGAGTACTTCCACAAAGTGGTAGACTGCCAACATGCTTGTCCAGCGCATACTCCCGTGCCAGAGTACATTCGTTTAATTGCCGAAGAAAAGTATACAGAAGCGTATATGATCAATTGGGATTCAAATGTTTTTCCGGGAGTTTTGGGTCGTACCTGTGATAGGCCTTGCGAACCAGCTTGCAGAAGAGGAAGAATTGATGGAAAAGATGAAGAGCCGGTTGCTATTTGTCGTTTGAAACGTGTTGCAGCTGATAACAAAGGCGATGTAAAAAGTTTAATGCCTCAAGGTCCGTTCAAATCAAATGGTAAAAAAATTGCATTGATAGGTGCTGGTCCAGCTTCATTAACGGTTGCTCGCGATTTGGCTCCATTAGGTTATGAAATCCATTTGTACGATGAACAAAAATTGGGCGGTGGATTTATGCGTAGTCAAATTCCTTCTTTTCGTTTACCGGAAACAGTTTTAAATGAAGAAGTAAATTATATTTTGGATTTAGGAATTCATACACATTTTAATCATTATGTAAAAAGTTTAAAAGATACTTTGAGTAAAGATTATGATGCTGTATTTGTTGGATCGGGTGCACCCAAAGGAAGAGATTTAAATATTCCGGGCAGACAAGAGGCTTCTGCAAATATCCATATTGGAATTAACTGGTTAGCAAATGTTGCTTTTGAACATACAGCTAAAGTTGGAAAAAAAGTAATTGTTTTGGGTGGTGGAAACACAGCAATGGATTGTTGTAGAACGGCACGCAGATTAGGTGGCGATGAAGTGAAAGTTGTAGTTCGAAGCCCCTTTGCAGAGATGAAAGCATCACCTTGGGAAAAAGAAGATGCTGCACACGAAGATATTCCTATTATCGATAACCATGTTCCAAAAACATTTGTTGTTGAGAATGGAAAATTAATTGGAATGACTTTCGAAAAAGTAGATGCGGTTTACGAAAACGGAAAAAGAAAATTAGTTCCTGTAGGTGGTCCAGATATTTTTATTGAAGCAGACGATGTATTGATTGCAGTTGGACAAGAAAATAGTTTCCCTTGGATAGAACGTGATTTAGGAATTGAGTTTGATCAGTGGGAAATGCCAAAGGTGGATGAAGTTACTTTTTGTTCTACAAACGCTAGAGTTTTCTTTGGAGGCGATTCAGCTTGGGGACCAAAAAATGTAATCACGGCAGTAGCACACGGACATCAAGCGGCAATCTCTATCGACTTAATGTGCAGAGGCGAAAGTTTAAATGTTCGTCCTTCTCCATTTGTGAATTTAGTTTCTCAAAAAATGGGAATTCATGAGTGGGCGTACGATAGTGCTGTTGTTAATGATAAGAGATATGTTGTTCCGCAAGCAGAAAAAAAATTAACCTTAAGTGATAGAAAAAAAGAAGTTGAATTGGGATTCAGCGGATTAACAGGCTTTAAAGAAGCTGAGCGTTGTTTGAATTGTGATATTCAAACTGTTTTTACAACCGATAAATGTATAGAGTGTGATGCATGTATGGATGTTTGTCCGACAGCTTGTATTTCATTTACTGAGAATGCAGATGAAAGTGATTTGAGAAGCATGTTGCAAGTTCCTGCTACGAATCTAACACAGGATTTATATGTATCATCAGAATTAAAAACAAAACGAGTGATGGTAAAAGATGAGAATGTTTGTTTGCACTGTGGTTTGTGTGCAGAGCGTTGCCCAACATCTGCTTGGGACATGCAGAAGTTTTTCTATAATGTTACAAAAGCGCATACAGGCTGTGCGTCACATAAGTAAACAGTGACAATTTTTCAGAAGACAAGAAGAAAGAAAAAAATATTATGGCAGCTAAAAAAAATAAAATAAATGATTTTGTAATTCGTTTTGCGAATGTAAATGGAACGGGTTCGGCTAGTGCGAATTTTCTTTTTACGAAAGCAATTTTTAGAATGGGAATTCCCGTTACTCCGAAAAACATTTTCCCTTCCAATATACAAGGATTACCAACTTGGTATGAAGTACGTGTTAATGAAAAAGGATATTTAGGGAGAAGGGAAGGAATCGATATGATGGTGGCTGTGAATCCGCAAAGTATGTTGAAAGATGTGAAAGATGTGATACCTGGCGGATATTTCATGTACGACAGCTCTAAAAAGCTACATGCAGAATATATGCGCGATGACATTACCTATTTAGGGATTCCATTGATGCACATGTGTAATGAAGCATACACAGATGCTCGTCAGCGACAATTGTTTAAAAATATTATTTACGTTGGAGCACTTGCAGCTTTGTTCAATATTGAATTTAATGTGTTAGAAGATTTGTTGGCAGAACAATTTAAAGGAAAAGAAAAATTAATTCCTGCAAACGTTAAAGCTTTAAAATTAGGAGTGGATTATGTTCACGCGAATTTTAAATATCCGTTAGAATTTAGAGTTGAGCGAAGAAATTTGTTGAAAGATAAAATTATGATGGAAGGAAATGCAGCATGCGGATTAGGCGCTGTATATGCCGGGGCCACAGTTGCAGCATGGTATCCAATTACTCCATCTACTTCAGTTGTAGAAGCGTTCATGGATTACTCAGATGAATTTCGTGTAGATAAAATTACAGGAAAAAGAAATGTTGCAATTGTGCAAGCAGAAGATGAATTAGCTGCAATTGGAATGGTGATTGGTGCAAATTGGAATGGAGCACGTTCATTTACTGCAACTAGCGGTCCTGGAGTTTCTTTGATGAACGAATTTTTAGGACTTGCTTATTTTGCTGAAATACCAACGGTGCTAGTAGATGTTCAACGAACGGGTCCTTCAACGGGAATGCCAACGCGTACTCAGCAGTCAGATATTATGGAAGCAGCTTATGCTTCACATGGTGACACCAAACATGTTTTGTTATTTCCAAGTACTCCTAAAGAATGTTTTGATTGCATGTTAGATGCATTTGATTTGTCGGAAGGATTACAAACTCCTGTAATTGTAATGACCGATTTAGATTTAGGGATGAACGATCACGTTTCTCCACCTTTAACATTTGATGATAAGCGTGAATACAAACGAGGGAAAGTGTTGGATGCAGAAGCCTTAGAAAAAATCGAAAAATTTGGTCGCTATTTGGATGTGGATAAAGACGGAATTACGTATCGTACACTTCCAGGAACACATCCTTCTAAAGGTTCATTTTTTACTAGAGGAACATCTCGTGATGAGTATGCAACGTATACAGAAGATAGTGCAGCATATCAGCGCAACATGGATCGTTTGACCCGTAAGTGGGATACTGCTAAAACAATGGTTCCGGCTCCGCAATTGTATCAAAAAGGGAATACTTCAAAAAATGGAATTTTGTTTTTTGGTACTTCGCAATATGCTGCTGAGGAAGCAATGGATATTTTAAAAGAAGAAAAAATTGTGATGGATGCTATTCGTTTAAAATCTTTTCCGTTTACAAAAGAAGTAGAAAATTTCATTAACACACATGATAAAGTATTTGTGATTGAACAAAATCGTGATGCACAAATGCGCAGTTTGTTGATGATTGAATTGAATGCAAATCCAAATAAATTAATTGCTGTTTTAAACTATGATGGTATGCCGATTACGGCAGATAATATTTTGAAACAAATTAAAAGTAGTGGTTCAACAAAAATTGTTGCTTCGTTTAAGCCTTCCGTAAAGTCTTCAGCAAAGCCGATTTTGAAGAAAGCAACAAAAAAAGTGGCAAAGCAATCAGCTCCGAAAAAAGCAGCGAAGAAACCTGCCACTAAGAAAAAGGTCGTTAAAAAAGTTGTTGCTAAGAAGAAACCGGCTCCGAAAAAGAAAGTAGAAGCGAAGAAAAAAGTGGTAAAGAAAGTGGCAGCGAAAAAGCCTGTTCGTAAGTCAGGCAGGAAAGTTGCACCAAAAAGAAAAGTAGCGGCTCCAAAAAAAATAGTAAAGAAAGTAGTTGCTAAAAAGAAAGTTATTGCGAAGAAAAGCAATAATAAAAAAGCATCAAAAAAAAGAAAATAGTTTTATAGAATCTTTTTAAATAATTCTAAAAGAATATGACATATATACGTCCAAAATTTCGTCATCCTGAGTTGCCAAAAAATAAATTAGGATACACGGTTGATTATTACGAAGGAGCATTGTCCACGCTTTGTGCGGGTTGTGGGCATGATTCTATTTCTGCAGCAATCATTCAAGGTGCATACGAAATGAATGTGGAGCCACATAAATTAGCGAAACTGTCTGGAATTGGTTGTTCTTCAAAAACGCCTGCGTACTTTTTAAGTAATTCACATGGTTTTAATTCTGTCCACGGAAGAATGCCATCCGTTGCAACTGGAGCAAATTTAGCAAACCGCGATTTGATTTATTTTGGGGTTTCTGGAGATGGTGATACAGCAAGTATTGGAATGGGACAATTTGTTCATGCAATACGAAGAGGATTAAACATGACTTACATTGTGATGAATAATGGTTGTTATGGATTAACAAAAGGACAAGATTCTGCAACAGCTGACAAAGGTTCAAAAAATAAAACAGGGAATGTGAATTTGTTTGAATCAATTGATTTAGCAAGTTTGGCAATAGAGCTAGGAGCAACATTTGTGGCTCAAAGTTTTTCTGGAGACAAACGGCAATTGGTTCCTTTGATTAAATCGGCTATGAAACATCCTGGTTTTGCTTTCATCAATGTAATTTCTCCTTGTGTTACATTCAATAATAATATGGGCTCTACAAAGTCGTACGATTATGTTCGTGAGCACGTGGAAGCTACCGCAACAGTAGATTTTGTTCCCGAGATGCAAGAGATTAGTGTGGAATACGGAGAAGGAACTCAAAAGCAAGTAAAGATGCACGATGGTTCGGTTATTCAATTGCATAAGTTGGCGGAAGAGTGGGATCCGTTGAACAGACAATCGGCAATGAATGCAGTAATGAATGCAAAAGCAAAGAGCGAAATCTTAACAGGATTATTGTATATCAACCCAGAAGCAAAGGATTTGCATCACATGATTCAAACTTCTGACCGTCCTTTGAATACATTTACTAAGGCGGAACTTTGTCCTGGTTCCGAAATGCTTAAAGATATTAACGCAGGCTTGAGATAAGAAATCTAGGCTTAACATCTTGTTAGCCAGTATTTTGTTTCAGATTGCTCCTTTCGAAATTCTTTCCATTTTCGCTGTAAAATGCTTAAATTTGCGCCCGTTAATACAAAGGACGCATCATGGACAAATTTTCATATTTAGGTAATGGAGATGTTGTAGCAATTGAAGAGTTGTTTCAGCAATATTTAAAAGATAGCAATTCGGTGGAACCTGCTTGGGGGCATTTTTTTGCCGGCTTTGAATTTGCACGAAAAAATTATGAAGACAGCGGAGAAATTCCTTTGAATGTTAAAAAGGAATTTGATGTTATTAGTTTAATAAATGCATATCGTAGTCGCGGTCACTTATTTACTCAAACAAATCCTGTTCGTGAGCGCAGACAATATCAACCGAATTTAGACATTGAAAATTTTGGTTTAGAACAAATTGATTTAGAAACTATTTTTCATGCAGGAGCACAAATCGGAATTGGTTCGGCTAAATTAAAAGACATTGTTGCACATTTAGAACAAACATATTGCTTGTCGATTGGCGCAGAATATATGTATATCCGATCTCCTGAAATTATAGGTTGGCTGCAGGAGAAAATGGAGAGCAGCAAGAATACACCAAACTTTTTAGCGCACGACAAGTTAATGATCTTGCATAAGCTGAATCAGGCCGTATTATTCGAAAATTTTTTACATACAAAATTTGTTGGACAAAAACGTTTTTCATTAGAAGGTGCAGAAGCTACCATTCCGGCTTTGGATGCCGTTTGTGAATTTGGTGCTGATATGGGAATAAAGGATTTCATAATTGGAATGGCACATCGTGGTCGTTTGAATATCCTTACCAATATCTTACATAAAAAGTATGAAGATATATTTTCGGAGTTTGAGGGATTCTTAAGCGAAGAAGCAGATTTTGACGGAGATGTAAAATATCACCAAGGTTATTCAAGCGATCGTATTAGTGATCATGGAAATGCTTTCCACATTAGTTTAACTCCTAATCCTTCTCACTTAGAAGCGGTTAATCCTGTAGTAGAAGGCATAGCACGTGCTAAAATTGATAATTTTCATAACGGAGATCTTAAAAAAGTTTGTCCAATCATAATTCATGGAGATGCGGCAATAGCGGGACAAGGAATTGTATACGAAGTTTTGCAAATGAGTCAGCTGGATGGTTATAAAACAGGTGGAACGGTTCATTTGGTAATCAATAATCAAGTAGGATTTACAACCAATTATCATGATGCACGTTCCAGTACTTATTGTACGGATGTTGCAAAAACAGTGCTTTCACCGGTATTTCATGTGAATGGAGACGATGTAGAAGCTTTAGTTTTCACAGTTAAATTGGCAATGGAATTCCGTCAGAAATTTCACCGAGATGTATTTATTGATGTTTTGTGTTATCGTAAATATGGACATAACGAAGGTGACGAACCTCGTTTTACTCAACCAGTATTGTATAAAGCAATTGCAGCGCATCCCAATCCAAGAGAAATTTATGTTAAACAATTAATTGAGAGAGGGGATATTGATTTAGAATTTGCAAAAGAAACAGAGAAAAATTTCAAAGAACTTTTGCAAGGAGAATTGGAAAAAGCGAAAAAATCTGGTAAAACAAAAGTTACCTCGTTTCTGAAAAGTCAATGGTCTGGCTTAAAAATGGCTGATAACAGTGCTTTTGATAAGTCGCCTGATACCTCTATTGATAAGAAAACATTTTTAGAAATTGCTAAAAAAATAGTTGAATTACCAAAAGATAAAAAGTTTTTCAATAAAATTCAAAAATTGTTTGATGATCGTGCTGCCATGATCACTAATGATAATTTCGACTGGGCAATGGGGGAATTAATGGCTTATGCCAGTTTGATGAAAGATGGTCATGATGTTAGGTTCAGCGGACAGGATGTTGAACGTGGAACTTTTTCTCATCGACATGCAGTTGTAAAATTTGAGGATTCGGAAGAAGAATATACGCCTTTGAATAATTTCGGAGCGAAAGGTAAACTAAGTATTTACAATTCTTTGTTATCAGAATACGGAGTGCTTGGATTTGAATTTGGATATTCATTAACAGCGCCAAATGCATTAACAATTTGGGAAGCACAATTTGGCGATTTCTTTAACGGAGCACAAATTGTTATCGATCAATTTATTACTTCTGCGGAAGCGAAATGGAGAAGAATGAGTGGCTTGGTAATGTTGCTACCACACGGATACGAAGGAATGGGCCCTGAGCATTCAAGTGCCAGAATGGAACGTTTTTTACAACAATGTGCAGGTAACAATATGCAGTTAGTGAATTGTACAACTCCTGCAAATCAATTTCATGTTTTACGCAGACAACTTTTAAGAGATTTTAGAAAACCTTTGATTTGTTTCACTCCTAAAAAATTATTGCGTTACCCCTCTTGCGTTTCTGCGATAAAAGATTTTACTGCAGGCGGATTCCTGGAAGTAATTGACGATGTTTCGGCAAGTGCAAAAGCTGTAAAAAAAGTTGTTTTCTGCTCCGGTAAAATTTATTACGATTTGATTGAAGGAAAACAAAAAGTGGAAGCAGATGATGTTGCAATTGTTAGAATCGAACAATTGTATCCGTTTCCGGCAAAACAAATAGGTGCAATAATTGAAAAGTACAAAACAGCTGTCGATTTTATTTGGGCACAGGAAGAACCTGAAAATATGGGAGCTTGGGCACACATGATGCGTTTCTTTTTGAAATATCCTGAAACAAAAGGCGTGACTTTGAAATATGTTGGAAGAGCAGAAAGTTCAAGTCCGGCTACCGGCTTTTCAAAATCTCATGGAGAACAACAACAACGAATTATTGATGCAATAGTATCGAGACAATTAATAACTAAATAAGATAGCTGAAAATATGGCAATAGTTGAAATGAAAGTGCCGAGTCCTGGCGAATCAATTACAGAAGTAGTGATAGCACGTTGGTTAAAAAAGGATGGCGATTATGTTGAGAAAGATGAAGAAGTAGCAGAAGTAGATTCTGACAAAGCTACTTTGACTATTAATGCAGAAGAGGCCGGAGCGATTAAATTATTGGCAGCAGAAGGAGATACAGTAAAAGTTGGTCAGGTAGTTTTTTCGATTGATACCAGCGCTAAACCAACTGAAAAGAAAAGTGCTGATGTAAAACCAAAAGTTGCTAAAGAAACGGTTGTGAAGGCTGAAACAATTGCTCCAAAAACGGTTCAAAAAGAAACAGAAACAGTTTCTGAAAAAGCAAATTCTACTCCATTAGCAAAAAACATAATGGATGAAAATAAAATTCCTGCAAGTAAAGTAACGGGCACAGGAAGAGGTGGAAGAATAATGAAGGCAGATGTTTTAAGCATATTATCAAAAGGTTTTGATGCTTCTAAATCTGAAGGTAGTAGAGATAGGGAGAGAGCTAAGATGTCGCCTTTACGTAAAAAATTAGCACAACGTTTGGTAGCTGTTAAAAACGAAACTGCGATGTTAACTACTTTTAATGAAGTGGATATGAGCGCTATTTATGCTTTACGTGCAAAATATAAAGAGAAGTTTAAAGAAGTACACGGAGCCAATTTAGGATTCATGAGTTTCTTTACGAAAGCAGTAACAGAAGCATTAATTTTATTTCCGGCCGTAAATGCAATGATTGACGGTGAAGAAATTGTATATCACAAATATGCTGACATCGGAATTGCTGTAAGCGCTCCTAAAGGATTAGTGGTTCCTGTTGTTCGTAATGCCGAACAATTGAGCTTGGCAGAAATAGAAATTGCGATCAAAAATTTAGCGTTAAAAGCAAGAGACAATAAAATTACGTTGGATGATATGACCGGAGGAACATTTACAATTACCAATGGTGGTGTATTTGGTTCTATGATGAGTACTCCAATTATTAATCCTCCGCAGAGTGCAATTTTAGGAATGCACAATGTTGTTGATCGTCCGATAGCAGTAAACGGACAAGTTGTAATTCGCCCAATGATGTATGTTGCATTGTCTTATGATCACAGGATAATTGACGGACGTGAGTCGGTTGGATTCCTTGTGAAAGTAAAAGAGATGCTGGAGAACCCAACTAAAATGTTGTTTGGAGGTAAAGACCCGAATGAGATTGTATTGGGATTATAGGAAATAGATATAGTTGAAATTTCAAAAGGCTTCCGAATTCCGGGAGCCTTTTTTTATGGACTATTGGTCAGGGATTTTAATGCGTATACCAAGTAGAAATACGGTTTTTGAAACCATTACCTTGCGCAGATTATAAGTAATACCAATACTTAGTAAGAAATAGTCCAAAGGCTATTTCATGCTTAGTATTGTAAATGCCGACAGAGAAGCTGTTAGAGGCCATCCGATTTTTTTCGGATTGGACTATTACAGATTCCGTATCGGTATAAATGGAATGAAGCAAAAAATTGCCGAAAAAGGTAATTTTTATCTATATTTGATAAGGTAAAATGTTCTTTGAATTCTCCGCTGAATAAGCCTCTTCACCAATATGACGTTAGTGTACCTTCGGTGCATTAATGCCGGGACGCAAATTCAGCTCTAATGGCTACCGTTATGGCTTTAATGGTAAGGAAAAGGATGATGAGATTGCTAACGTGGAAGGGGCTTATGATGATTTCGGAGCTAGGATGTATGATAGTAGATTGGGAAGATTTTTAAGAACAGACCCAGTTCATTCAGGGTTTTCATTTGAGACACCGTATGCTTTTGCGGGAAACACTCCAATTTGGGCTATTGATAAAGATGGTGAGAAGATATATTTTATTAATGAGGATGGTGCCGTATTGGATTTATCTGTTGTTGAAAATATTGACAAAATAGATAATCTATCTTTCAAAGAGGCTTATACATTGTTAAAAAAGACAGACGCAGGAAACACTATTTTATCTATGTATGAAAAAAGTAATACTCATGATATCTATATTAATGCGAATGATTTTTTAGAGAAGGATGATGCGGTCGCAACAACAATATTCAATGTGGGGCCTTCTGTCGTAAATAAAAGTGGTGAGTTTGAATATTCTAGGACGCCAAAACATTTTTCTATGGAGGCTTCAATTGAGGATGCGAAGCGAAGAGCAAATGAATTTAATGCACAACATAAAGGATTTCAAGGAAAAGATGCCAGCAAAAGCAAAGGTGCAATTAGTCAAGTTAGTTTAAATAAAAGCAGTTTTAATGGGACAGGAGATAAATACGAATTAGCAGAAACTATTTATCATGAAATATGGGCACATGTGAATGTTGGTGGACTTAACGCAGATGAAGCACATGAATTATATGGAAAGACTTATTATGGATTTTATATTACAAAAGAAACAAACACCCCTGATTATGAAAGAAAAATGAATAATGTTGATGGGAGCACTGTTATATATTTTGATTATGACTACGTACAAAGTTATTCTCCTGCTTTCAAAATTATGCAACAGATTCTTGAAATAAAAAAAGAAACAAAAGTTTTAAATAAAATAGAAACGGGCATTCTCAAGGGAAAAGGTGTTGATAATAAAAAGGATAAAAGTGGTTCAAATGAAAATGGAAAAAATCAAGGGAGTGGAAAAAAGGCAGGTGGTTGCAAATGTCCGCAAAATGGGAATTAACAAAATAGCTCAAATAATCATCATATTAGTCCTTTTCACTAATTGTTTATATTATGATAACAATACTAAAATCTATAAAAAAGCAATCCATATGGATTTTATTAACTATAATATTATCTTGTAACCAAGATATAAAAAAAAGAACTTTTTTCATATCTATGAAACCTACATATTTGTTTTCTGAAAATGAAAATGAAAATTATGAAGGGTTAACTAATTGGGGTTTATCGGATGCTTCTCAAAAAATTAATGGACTAGATTATTATAAGTTCACTGGTAGTTTTGGTTTAGATGGTTTTATGAGAGCTTCAGGTGATACGATATTTTTATATCAAAACAAGAGCGAACAAGTTTTGTTCCTGTTTGAAGGTTGCCATAAGTTCAACAATACCTTTTACTTTTATACTAATAAATTATCAAGGAAAATCAAATGTACTGATAAGTTATACAATAAGAGACTACATGACACAATATACTCATTTGAAATGGGAACTCCATATCCAAATTACGGTTTTTTGCTACATACAACTTTTTTGTTAAGTAAAACCAAAGGAATAATTTCAGTTTACAATGATAACTATTCTAACTCATCTCCGGGAATAGAAATTCAATTATATCCTGTTGCTAAAATTATTGAAATACCACCAATGAATAGAAAAATTCAGTGAGAAGAATTGTAAAGATGAACTTATTTTTTTTAGTTCCGTCTTTTAATGCGGGCAAATGGTATGAAGATACAAGCGAAAAATTTGAAAATGAAATTTCTTATGATTAAATTTAAACAATCCGAATTCTAAAAACATCAACCGAATAAGTTGATGTTTTTGTTTTCCACAATGGAGTTACTACTTTTGAGTGGACGAAAAAGTTAAGCCCTTTGGCCCTAACTTTACAAAATGACAAGAGAGAAAAAAACGTACAGCCGAGAATTTAAAATTAAAGCTGTAGAATTAAGCAACCAACGAGGCGATTTGGTAAGTGTAGTGCAAGAGTTAAGTGTAAGCTACGATAACCTAAAGAGGTGGAAGAAAGAGTACAAAGAAGGCCGGTTTAATGAAACTGCAGTAAAAACCAAGAGCCCAGAAGCAGAAGAAATCGCAAGGCTAAAAAAAGAGTTGTACAACATAACAATGGAGCGCGACATCTTAAAAAAGGCGGTAAGCATCTTCTCCAAGAGCGATCGGTAAGGTTCCAATTTATTAATGTTCATAAGGAAGAATTTACGATTGAGAGGATGTGTAAAGTTTTGAAAGTAAGCAAAAGTGGCTATTATCAGTGGCTGCATAGAATACCATCAAAACGATCAATACTAAATGCTTTACTATTAAAGGAAATTTACCGAATTTACAATTCAAGTAAAAGTAGATACGGCAGTCCGAGAATTACAAGAGATCATCAAAAGGACGGGAAAGGTGTTGTTAAGGGTGCTTCAAAATTAAACTCAAAATCTAATGAAGACCAACAAGCCATTTCAGATAAAGGAGCAACGATTGTTAATGAACCACGTAAAACAAAATAAGAAATATAAATGAAATTTAGGATTTTAATACTTATCATAACTATAACTTTTGTGTCTTGTCATTGTAGTGATGACCATAATAGTTCGAAGGTTATAGACGCTGAAAAGCAATCAAATTTGCGAGCACATGTTCGACCTAGTTATCTGATTTATGGACTGGCAGATTCAAAATTCACGCAAAGACAAACTATTGGTAAGAAGTATAATTTTTTTTATCAAAGTGTCGGTAATTGTGAAATTACAGATTCGCTTAGAAATGTCATTAAAAATCATAATAAATTCACTGACAGTCTCCTTAGTTCTAAATGGGGGGAGGATTGGAATAAAAGGTTTGATTTTTCAGTAGATAGTTTATACGCTCTAGACTCGAATGCGATCTTTATTGTAGATTCCGATCCTTACATTAGGAATTTCAAACTTATTAAAGAAAGGAAAAACACAGCTCCTCACTTTTATCCAAATTTAGAATACAAAGTATTCCCAACCCCGAAAAGGAATATACGTCTAATAACAGTGGAGGGCTATGGAGCAATTAATGAGGAGATCGTAACATTAAATTATCTTCGTGTAACGATTGATATGGAGAAGAAATCCATTTTAAATATAGATTCAACTGAATATCAGAATAGGTAACTTTAGTAACAAAGTAGCCGCAAGTAGGCGCTAAGATGAAGGGCAGACAGTGAGGATAAATTCTCCGGCTGGTCGGGATTTGGTGCGATAGCATTGGTGTGTAAGGTAATCCCAACCAAATAGAAAAAGGATTTACAATCCGGGTGCGATGGGAGATATTACTAATAATGCCCTTTGAGGGAGTGAATTAAAATTTTATTGTCAGTTACTTCATAAACAATCCGGTGTTCTTGATTTATTCTACGAGACCAACAACCGGATAAGTTATGTTTGAGGGGTTCAGGTTTTCCTATGCCATCAAAGTGGTTTTGTTCAATAGCATCAATAAGTTACGCAGAAGAACATTCAATAGCAGATTTTGCCGAACGTGTTATTCGACCTGGTTCTTCAAATGCCAGTATGGAGGGAAAAGGTCCAATTCATTCAGCGGAAGGCGGTGTAAAGGCAAATTTGACGGTAGCGAGTACAGAGACTACTGTCGGTGCAAAAGTAAACGATGAAAGTGGCTTAGACAAGACAAATGCATATTCAAAGACCGAATTAACATCCCAAACAAGACTTGGTGTTAATGCAAAGGCATATTTGAAATTAAATTTGAATAGTCCTTCAAGTTCCGAAATAAAATTAAAAGGGACGATAAACTTGGGCAATTTTTATATTCAAACAAATTTCAATATTCCTTCAGGTGGCTTTGAATCAATAGAATTTGGTGTCCAAGCTGTAGGAAGCACAAACCCAAATTTGAAAGTTGTTATGCTAGTGCAACCTCCTCCTGTCCCAGCGCCCACAACGGCTACACCATAATTAAGATAATTTTCATATATTTGAAATACAATGAAGGAGAACGTAAGAAATTATAAAAGTGTTACAGAAAATAATAGGAAAAGTGTTTTCGTCATTATGTTTACATTTTTGACAGCTGTTATTGTAGGATTTGTATTTTATTTTTTTGACATAGGAACGTACAGAATCCCGTTGGCCTTAGTACCATTTGCACTCGTTCTTTATCAAATCTATAGAACAAGAAAGTGCCCAGTTTGTGGAGTGAAAATGCAACGAGGCTATTTATCTGGACCGATACCGGGCTATTATTATTGCACAAAAGATAAAGTAAAGATTGATACAAAAGTTGGACATGCAGATTGATGAATTTTTTACATACATCTTTAAGTCTAAAATTGGCATGCAATTACGATGTGGAATTGATAACTTAATTTTCAATAGCCTCGTCTTTTAGGTCGGGGTAAAGGTATTTAATTTTCAAGCCCCGTCTTTTAAGGCGGGTAAATGATATGAAGATACAAACGAAAAATTTGAAAATGAAATTTCTTATGATTAAATTTAAACAATCCGAATTCTAAAAACATCAACCGAATAAGTTGATGTTTTTGTTTTATATTTACAATAGTTCTTTGAATAAAAATCTATTGCTTTGGAATGCCAATGCCGGGTACTAGAACACAACCTACCCAAACCTCACCTGATAATACCAGCGCAGGAACTAAGCCATATCGTTATGGGTTTGGTGGACAAGAAAGCGATTTTGAAATAAATAATAGTGGCGGAACTTCTTATACAGCTGAATTTTGGCAATATGATGCAAGATTGGGTAGAAGGTGGAATGTGGATCCAGAAACATATATATGGCAAAGCCCTTATGCTTGTTTTAATAACAATCCTATTAATTATAATGATCCAATTGGAGAAGAAGGAGAAGAAGGGAAAGATGGTGAAAAGGGCAAGACTAAACTTGCAGAACCAGAACATGTAAACCCTGAAATAAAGCAGGGAGAAAAATACAATGTCGTTTTTTTTCCTAAGTATAATGCACTAAAAAAAGACGATGCCATCAGGGACGCATATTTAAATTCTGTCGAATCTCAAAAATCCAATCAAAATTTGTTGATTTATTTTACTGGTGATGATGTATTTAATAATGCTGAAAAAGAGTTGAGAAGTGTATATGATGCTGGGGCATCTATAAAAAATGTTATATTTAATTATCATGGTAATCCTACCAAAGCAACTGTTGGTCATGTAAGTAATTTAAATCAATCAATATCTGCATTAAAAAAAATTGGAAGCTATATGGATAATAATGGAGTAATTATTATTGCTACTTGCCATACAGGAAAATTCGATTCATTTCTTGGCAAAATTGCAAAAAACACGGGACGAAATGTATTAGCAAATAAATCTTTTAGTATAGGGGCTAGTATGTTTAGAGGTTGGGACCAAGCAACAAATCATGTTGATTTGAACCATCCTTTTAACGTTGAAAATTCTTATGCGTATAATAACGCAGGATTTTGGACACTTGCTAGACCATCTCCTAAATTAAAATCTGGATATCAAACCCAAACTGTTCCCGTGATTTCAATAGATTCAAAAGGAAACTTTAAATTTAATAAAGAATGGAAAGAGAAACATCCAATAAAGTCTAATGTAAAACAAAAATAAATTAAATGATTCCAAAATTTAAATATTTCTTGTTAGCTATATCGGTCGTAATAACAATACTTGTATTGTCATGGTTATTATTAAAGCCACAGGCATACATTAAGAGTGTTGATTCTTCTTTAGGTGACACACTTGTTAAATATTATAAAAAATTTGACGAATATACACTTAAAGGATCCAGCGAAATTTTAAGCAATAATAAAAGGGAGTATCCTTATGTAGCTATTTATTCCGTAAAAAATAAAATAATTGGGTTTATTGCATATTGGGATTTTAATTATCATTTAATAAGAAAGATTAATTATAATAATAACAATATTCCATTTTCAATTATAACATTTGATGGAGGTGAGGGCAAAAGCATAATTTATTATTTTCCAAATAAAAAATATGATATATATTTTCAATTATTTGATGGAAAACCTTCATTGTCACACATTTTAGTTGAAGAGAATAATCGTTCTAAATTGTATGTTTTTAAAGATTTCGGGTTAATTGATTATGATGTTTTTATCATGGCAAGCAACATCGATTCTATAATTAATCTTAACAAAAGTAATGTACAGAAAATTATAGAAGATGAAAAAATATTTTTCGAAAAAAAGGTTAGAATCAAAGTGTGGGAATCAAAAAAGGAAAACAATTATATGAAACAATTAATATCAGAAGATGATTATGACATGGATGGTATATCATTTTTTTGGTGGAGCTATTTCGCACATGCACAAAGTACTGAAAAATGAAGTTGTTTAATTTTCAATAGCCTCGTCTTTTAGGTCGGGGTAAAGGTATGAAGATACGAAGGTTTTTTTTGAAAATGAATTTAATTTTAAGCAGATTTAAACAATGAGAAAGAAAAACACTAGCTGAAAAGGCTGGTGTTTTTTGTTTTATATTTACTTAGTTCTTTGAATAAGATTACTCA
>CAYWAV010000009.1:0-16420 GCA_964456225.1 uncultured Chitinophaga sp.
AAAAGCCCCTAAAATGGGGCTTTTTTAATTTAATTCTCTTTTCCCTATATTTACTAAATGAAAAAACACTTACTGCTTTTCACTTTTATACTTTTAGTAGCGTTCGCTTATTCTCAATCACGAATGTTTACAGGAAAACCACAATATCAGATTTTAACCAAACGGTTGGGCGATACATTGGGCATTACTAATGTGGAACTTTTCCCTGCTATTGCTCCTCTGCATGTGAACAATTTTGACAGTCTTGTTTCTTATTCATTTTTTGATTCTACCGCTTTTCATCGTGTAATTCCAGGATTTATGATTCAGGGTGGCGACCCTAACTCCAAAAACGGACCGCGCTCCACATGGGGATTGGGTGATTCTACTCAGCCTACAGTAAATGCTGAGTTTACCGTTGCAAAACATGTAAGAGGAATACTTTCGGCAGCCCGCGACACAGATCCCAACAGTGCCAACTCGCAATTCTTTATTTGTGTAGCTACTGCTGCTTGGCTAAATGGTGCTTATTCTGTATACGGACGGGTGGTTGCTGGAATGAATTATGTGGACACCATTGTTAGCGCTCCCAGAGATTCTGTTGACAACCCTTTCGATAAAATTGAAATGTTTATAAGCTATATAGGTTCTAATGATACGCTTCCAAATATACCAACTCATATTTCACCAGCAATTGCTTCTGTTAGTGCATCAACAGTAAGAATTCTGAAATGGAATCCAGAAAGTGATGGCATCATTTATCATATTCAGGTTTCTACGGACTCCACTTTTGCAACCACACATCGTAATGTTGATGTTGGAACCAATCAATATACGGTTAACGCATTAAGTCCAGGAAAATATTTTTGGCGAGTGAATACCAATAATGGTGGCAGCATCAGCGCTTATTCCAGTCCTTGGTATTTTTATGTTACAGGAACAGGCATAGAATCCTATTCACAAAATGGCAAAGTAATTGTTTCTCCCAACCCGGGAAACGGAAGATTTATATTTAGCAATGTGCCAAATGAAACAACAATTGAAATTATGGATGTGGCAGGAAGAATAATTGAAAAAACAATTGTGAAAAACAATTCTGCTACAATCGACATTAGCGAAAAAACAAAAGGAATTTATTTCTATAACATCACAGGAAACAACAAAAATATTCAACAAGGAAAACTAATCGTACAATAATCACTGCGCCTTGTTCTCGACTCCGCTCGAACTGACAGCGCAATAACATTTTATTATGAAAAAAATAATCATCATCGCATTTGCTATTTTATCTTATAGCACCGCATCCGCACAATTAATGTCATTGGGGTTCATTAAAAACTGCATGGGATATAACCGAACATCTTGTGAAAACGAGTTGTTCAAAAAACATTATTTTAAAGTAGAACATGCAGTAGAAAATCCGCAAAATGCTTTGTTGAAAGGTGCTACTTCCTATTCAAATGAAAAGACTACTGCGAATGGTGAAATAAAAGTGCTTTCCTTAATTACCGACAAGCAGAAGATTACAGAAATTTATTTTGTGAACGGACCAAAAAATGATTACACAAAAAACTTTACAGAAGTGTACAATCAAATGGTATCGTTCTTTGACAATCAAACATCATTTAAAAGTACGAAGTACAATGTGGATGTTACAAAGTTTACAAAAGATAAAAACTATTATTACGTTTACAAACTGAAAGAGATAATGGTGATTGTAGTTTCTGATATGAAATTAGACGAAACGTATTTTAAATAGAAGATTGCTGATTAACAGCCTTCAACTAATTTTCCGTCTTTATAGAATTCGGTTGTCATCCCTTTTCCTAATTCAATAACTATCCCCTTTCCTTGCTTCAGGTTATTTTTATCTGTATAATTAGTTGTTTCTCCTAAATCACGAAAATTCTCCTAGATGTTTCTCGTCCATTTAGCAAGGGAATCAGAAGAATGGGCTATTGCGACTATCAGACGGGGTAACTTCTGGAGAATTTTTCTGACAAGCAAAAAGAGACAACAATAGCGGAGATAGTAGTATTGTTTTTTTCATCTGATACTTTTTTAATAATTAGTGGTTTTTTGATTTTAAAAAATAGAAAAATTATTATCCAGTCAACAACTTAAATCCTTTACCATGCACGTTAATTAGTTCAACTGAAGGATCTTCTTTTAGATATTTTCTGAGCTTTGCTATGTACACATCCATGCTTCTTCCGTTAAAATAATTATCATCGTTCCAGATGGATTTCAAAGCAAAATTTCTATCCAATACATCGTTCGCATGCAAACAAAGTAATTTTAAAAGTTCTGCTTCTTTGGTTGTCAATTTATGCTGAACTCCTTTAAAGTCCAAAATCTGGTGTTTGTAATCAAACTTATATTTCCCGACTATAAATTCTTCCTGGTCCGAATTTTTAATGACTTTGTTTTCTGTTCTTCTTAAAATTGCTTTTATCCTCATCAACAATTCTTCCATGCTGAAGGGCTTTGTGATGTAATCATCTGCGCCAACAGAAAAGCCTTCTATAGCATCTTCTTTCATTGATTTAGCCGTTAAAAATACAATTGGAATATTGGCATCAATTGCTCTGATTTCTTTTGCTAAGGTGATACCGTCTTTAATCGGCATCATCACATCCAAAATACAAATTCCGAATTTGTCTTTCGAAAAAACATCATACCCTTGTTTTCCGTTTGTTGCTAAAACAGTTGAATATCCTTTTGCTTCTAGATATTCTTTTAAAAGACTTCCTAAGTTCGGATCGTCCTCTACCAATAATACTTTTGTTTTTTCCATGATTCTAATTTATTAATTTTTTATTTCAAAAGGCAAATACAAAGTGAAAATACTTCCTTTGCCCAATTCACTCTCTACTTTTACTGAGCCGCCATGTTTTTCAACTACGGCTTTTACGTAACTCAAGCCTAAGCCGAAGCCTTTTACGTTGTGTATGTTTCCTGTCGGAACACGATACATGGTATCAAAAATTCGTTTTTGGTTATCTTTACTTATCCCAATTCCATTGTCCTTCACTGAAATAAAAACTCCTTCGTCATCATTTTTTGTACTCACAATTATATCCGGATTATCGTTTGAATATTTTAATGCATTATCAATAAGGTTAAAAAGAATATTGGTAATGTGTACTCTATCGGCATTAATTACAGCTTTTGTTGCATTTAACTGAGAAGTGATTTGCCCTTCCTTGTTTTCAACTTGCAATTTTATATTGGTGAATGTATGTTCAATTAAAGTATGAATGTCAATGTTCTGAATTTTTAATTTGAATTCTCCTTTATCCAAAATAGCTGTTTGTAATATATTTTCGACCAACAAGCTCAATCGTTTGTTTTCATCGCCAATCATTTTTACATAGTTACTTATTCGATCTTGCGATTTCTCCACCGATTTATCATTTAACACTTCTACAGCTAAAGAGATAGTAGAAATAGGAGTTTTGAACTCGTGTGTCATGTTGCTGATAAAATCATTTTTAATTTCCGATAATTTCTTTTGTTTGAAAATGGTTGAGATAGTATAGTAGAAAGAAAAAATCAATGTTAACATGAATGTCAATGATACGATGAGTAATCCCCACATGGAGCTGACTAAATATCGATGTTGATGAGGGAAGAAAACAGAAAGAAATTTTGGTTTTATAAAAATATTATCAGGAGAAAGGTTGACTTTGTATGGCGATTCGTATATGCTTTTTTCTTTTTCGTTTGTAATAATCGAATCGACAGGGATATTTTTAGATGCTGTTACTCCAAATGAATAGTCAGCAGAAACACCCTTTTGCAAAAGTTCAAATTTTAAAATAGAGTCTAAAAGTACGGTGTCTACTTTCTGACTGTAGCCATTGTAAATATTCACACTTACCAATTCATCAAAAATATCATTTACCATTTCGTTTTTATGCGAAATCCAATTAGGATTTGATTCGGAAGCGAATTGCTGAAAAAACGCAGGCCCGTCTGCCTTCACACGATTGTGGAAATTTCCAGAGGATGTATCGCTGGAATATTCTTTTTGACGCATCTTTTTTACGATAACGCCATTGGAGTCGGTTGAAATTTCTTCAATAACCTTCACATTTACATTGTTATCTCTTAAAACACAATTGGTAATATCGTTCAAAGTATCACAAACCAATTCTTTGCTTCTATGCGACCCGCTCAGGCTTGCAGTAATGATACCTTGTTTTCTGAATTTAAATTTTTGCGTGATTTTAGCTGCTGCTGAATGTTTTTCCAAACGCAACACAACATTGTTAAGCGCTTCGTTTACACTTTGCTCAAAACGTTGTTCACCCAAAGTAATGGCATTGTTTACCCAATAGATTTGAATAGCAATTAAACCAAGCAAAGCCAGGCTAGCCATGATGGTGATAGTACGTATGTTTCCTTTGTTCATCATTAATTACCCAAAAATAAGGCTTTCGCAAGTGTTGACGCCTCGCTTAACATAATTTAACAGGGGATTAGGAACCCCGAATCAAGTTCGGGGCAGGCGCGGATGGGGTGAGCATGGGAACGCGGATGACGCTGAAAAAAGGGATAAAAAAAAGGATAAATTTATTTTGTACATTTACTCTTATAAAATAATTTTTTCCGCGCAATCCGCGTTCCCATTATGCTAAAAATCAAAAACTATATCAATGGAGAACTACTAGAGCCCATTGGCAAACAATACATCGACAACTATAATCCTGCAACAGGCAAAGTATATTCACTAATCCCTGATTCGGATGAGAAAGATGTTGAATTAGCAACACAAGCTGCTTTAAATGCTTTTCCATCCTGGAGTAACACTCCTAAAGATGAACGCTCCCGCATTATGCTTGCAATTTCTGCATTGATTGAAAAAAACTTAGACCGCTTAGCTGTTGCCGAATCTGTTGATAATGGGAAGCCTGTCTCCTTGGCTAAATTAGTTGACATTCCTCGTGCTGCTGCTAATTTTCATTTTTATGCAACAGGTATTTTACATTATGCTTCTGAAAGTCATTCGATGGAAGATACTGCTATCAATTATACCGTAAGAAACCCGGTTGGTGTAGCAGGTTGTATTTCTCCTTGGAATTTACCTTTGTATTTATTTACTTGGAAAATTGCTCCTGCAATAGCTGCAGGAAATTGTGTGGTGGCAAAACCATCAGAGGTAACTCCAATGACGGCTTATTTACTTTCTGAATTATGCATAGAAGCAGGATTACCAAAAGGTGTTTTAAATATTGTTCACGGTTACGGACACAAAGTAGGTTCTGCAATAACTGCGCATCCAAAAATTCCACTTATCTCTTTTACAGGTGGAACAAAAACAGGAGCAGAAATTGCAAAAGTTGCTGCTCCTATGTTTAAGAAATTATCTTTAGAACTTGGAGGAAAAAATCCCAACATCATTTTTGCTGATTGTAATTTTGATGCAATGATAAAAACCACTTTGCAATCGTCCTTCGCAAACCAGGGACAAATTTGTCTTTGTGGCTCCCGCATTATGGTGGAACGTTCGTTATACGAAAAATTCAAAACCGAATTTGTTGCACGCGTACAAAAAATGAAAGTAGGAAATCCTGCAGCAGATGATACAAGAGTTGGAGCGGTGGTTTCAAAATCTCACATGGAAAAAGTTTTATCGTATGTGGAATTAGCAAAACAAGAAGGCGGAAAAGTATTGTGTGGAGGAAATCAGGTGAAATTGGATGGAGAATTTGCAGAAGGATATTACATTGCTCCAACTGTGATTGAAGGCTTAACTTACAATTGCAGAACAAACATGGAAGAGATTTTTGGACCTGTTGTTACAATTATGCCATTCGATACAGAAGAAGAAGCATTGCTGTATGCAAATGCAACACAATATGGATTGGCATCTACTGTGTGGACAGAAAACCTAACCCGTGCTCATCGTGTTGCAAATAATATTCATGCAGGAATTGTATGGATTAACTGTTGGCTGTTGCGAGATTTGCGTACTCCCTTTGGTGGCGTGAAAAGCTCAGGTGTTGGACGCGAAGGTGGTTTTGAAGCACTACACTTTTTTACGGAGCCTAAGAATATTTGTATTAAGTTGAAGTAAATTTCGTTTTCTGAAACTTTTCAACACAGAGAAAAAAGAGGAAAAAAGAGTTTCACAAAGAATGTTTATTTACAACTTCCCTGCTAACACACAAGTTTTTTTGTAATGCTTTACAGTACCTGATAAATCAAATACTTCGAAGTAGAAAATATAAATTCCGATTCTTGCTTTTTCGCGGTCATTATTAATTCCATCCCAGGAGAATGTTCCTTTAACACCAAGCAATTCATTTTGAATTAAGTGCTTTACAATTCTTCCTTTGCTATCGTAGATAACAACATTGGCAGCAAATCCGGGCGTATCAAAATGGTAGTTGATATTCACAACATCATTCACTCCATCTTCATCTGGAGAAAATATTTCTGGTGTAATTTCAATTGCATCTTCTGTTTCTCCAGCATCATTGTATTGTGAGTTTTTGTAAGCAGGAGTTCCGTAGCCGACTGCTGCTGCTGCAGAATGCCAATTGGTCCGATCTTGCGTTGGTCGGTTAAAATCGATGCGTTCCAGAGAAATACCTTCCACATCGTTAATCAAACCAAAATGCATATTATCAAAATATTTAATTCGGTCGATGATATCAGAAGTAGTATACAGACAGATTGTACCATCATCATCATTCATAGAAGGCAAATCAACGATGTCTAAAAACCCTACAAGATTTGTAGAAGTATATTGAGTCAAAACAAGAGCTCCATTTTCACTCAATAAAATATAATCTTGAGGAAAAATCAAATAGCCCTCAGTCGAAATACTTCTCGGATTAGTAATTGCATTTGTAATGGTATCAAAATTCGAAATGGTAATTGTCTTTAGGTCGATTACTTTAGTTGAACGATTATAAATTTCTACGTAATCAACACCAAGTGTTTTTGGATTAAATAAAATTTCGTTGATTACAATGTCCTTTGCAGCAGCTGGTTCTGGGATAGCGAATCGTGCTGAGTTGTCTGTTCCCAAAGCATTTCCAACACAATCGGTAATTGAATTATTTACTGTGATCGTATAAATTGTTCCAGCAGACAATGTTGTTCCCAATGTTAATCTCACACTTTTAAAATCGGGAGCAATCACTTGAACGAGTGTTGGATTTCCTATGCTGTTATCAATCGTATAAATTGCAGGATTAATCATAGAAGCACTATCCAGCGACTCATTAAAATATAATTGAATGGTGTCTGTTGCAACTACACTCACACGCACAACTTGCGGTGGTGTATTATCAGGATTGCTTGCATAAATTGAATTTTGCACTCCGGGTGTTCCTCCATTGCTATTATTAGAGGCTCTCCAATTGGTCATTCCAGCACAAGGATTACTTGGATCAATTTGTTCCAAACTCCATCCTCCATCTTTTTTACTCGTATTTTGATACCAACTATCCGTATAAGCAACGGTTGAAATAACTGTTCCTTGCGGAGATCTTAAAGTAAGCGTTTGTCCAGTATTTGTTAAGGCTGGGAAACTAACTAAAGCAACAGCATTGATTCCGCTTGGCATTCCGGTTAAGCCTGTTACAGATGTTAAGACAATAAAACTATCAGCAGGAATAATTAAGCTTGGTAAAAATTTCACGTTTGTACCTGCTGCAAATGTCCAGTTGTTTAAATTGATTGGATAGGCTGTTTTATTGTAGAATTCAACATATTCGTTGTTTGGTAAAATGGTGACAATCGGATCTGGGTCAGCCATAATCTCATTTATTACTACATCAAATGGCTGAACAATGTAATAGGAAAAATTTGCGGTTGTCGGACTTAGTACATTTCCAGAGCAATCACTCAGACTTGAAGTTGATAGAATGTATGTTGAATTCGATATCAATGCTGTCCCTAAAACCAAATCCACACAAGTGAGCGATAAATTTGCTGCACATGTCAAAGGATTTCCGATGCCAGCACTAATAGAATAATTTGCAGTCGAGTTTATCTGCGATGCATCCAATGCTTCGGAAAAACAAACAGTAATGTGTGTTGAATCAACTACTGTTACACTTGCGATGGTTGGCAAAGTAACATCTGCAGCTACAGAAAAAACACTGTTCAACATTCCTGGAGTTCCGCCCGCAGTATTTGTGGATGCAATCCAATTACTTGCAACTGGACAACCAGCAGGGGCATTCGGGTTAATCAATTCTAAAGTCCAACCACCATCATCTTTTATTGCATCCTGATACCAGGTATCTAAATAATTTACTGAGTCTATAATAGCAAGCGTATTATCTTGCAATTTTAAATTATCGCCCGTATTATTTAATGAAGGAAAAGTTGGTAAACCAATTCTATTTCCAAATGGCGTGAATGCGGCCGTATCTGCAATTGGACAAAGAATTACATATTGTCCGGGTGAAAGTATAAAACTACCCAATGTTCCTGTAGAAGTTCCATCCGTAAATTTCCACCCATTTAAATCGAAAGGACTTGCGCTTCTGTTATAAATTTCTACAAACTCAAAAGCAGGTAAACCAACAACAGGAGATGGATCGGCATAAATTTCGTTGATGATGATGTCTTTAAAACCCGCTACAACAGGAGCTATATAAGTAAAAGTGGTAGTAGCAGTTGTTATGGCGTTTGCACTTAAATCCTGAACATTGATTACCGTTAGTGTATTTAAAAGAGCACTGGTAAACGATGTGGCAAACGTTAAATGCACCAAACTTAAATTTGTTGCATCACGTGTAGCAACTGAAGGATTTCCCAAGCCATTGTCTGCACTATAATTTGTAAGTGTTTGCGAAGTTGTTAATTCTACATTTTCGTTAAACAATACATCTACTTGTGTGCTGGAAATAACTGTTGATGAAACAATGCTAGGAGCAGTTAAGTCTAAAATAATGGGACCGACATAAATATCATCGTAAAAATGTTTGAGATGAAACGTTGCAGTTGATTGCTGAATAAAAATTCCGAAATAGGAAGAAGTCGTGATGGTGGCATCTGTTACACTTCCTTCTGTAAAGTAGCTGGAGCCTGTTCCTGTTAAATCGCGCTTTAATGTCCATAAATTGGATGCATCACGCGTTACTTTTATTTTTATAAGGTTGTTCGATAAATTTGTTTGTCCATCAAGTCCATCAATAATTTCCAGATTGGTCCCGGATGTACGTTTGTATAAACTTATTTCATCCGTAGTATTTCCTATTCTTACAAAATAACCGCTATGTGTTGTGCTTTCTAAGTTTGCCGAATCTGACATCAAATAAATATCCGTATAATTAGCTGAAGAAGTAGGAAACTGAAGATTGATATATAGTTCCCATTGTGCGTTAGAAGCGGTGATTGAAGGAGTACTCAAATGAAAACCATAAGATGCCGTACTTGAATTGGAACGCAATTGTCCGCTTACCACCGTAAAATCAGCCACATTTCCACTCCAAACCGGAGCAGCAGTAAAATCACCATCGGTGAAATTGTCTGTTACCTGAGCTGAAACAAGACTAGTAAGTAACAGAAAGAGAAAAGTAACCGCGCGCATCATTTTCATAATTATCCAGTAAATATAGGAAAAAGGGAGGAGTCCAGAATTAAGAAATCATGAAATAATTGAGTAAAAGTTTTTGCCAATTAAAAAAAACAAATTAACTTCGTTGCGTTAAATGAAAATGGCAAAGAAAAATAAAAAACACGGTAAGAAACATTTCCAAATTGGGAAAGGGAACTAGTGTTTTGTATATAAACGTATAATCACAGAAGCCTTTCCAGATGGAAAGGCTTTTTTCATCCCCCTGCCCCCTTCAAAGGAGAGGGAGTCGTTAGACGAAAAGTCATTCTGGATAAAATAATTTATGAATCGTTCGCTCACAAAAAAGTTGAGTGAGCTAAAAAAATAAAAATATGAAAGTAGCAGTAGTTGGTGCCACAGGGTTAGTTGGCACAAAAATGATTCAAGTATTGGAAGAACGTAATTTTCCTATAACAGAACTTATTCCAGTAGCGTCTGAGCGTTCTATTGGTAAGGAAATTTCATACAAAGGAAAAAAATTTAAGGTAGTTGCGATGCAAACGGCTATAGATATGAAACCAAACGTAGCGCTATTCTCGGCAGGAGGAGGTACTTCCTTGGAATGGGCTCCGAAATTTGCAGCAGCAGGAATAACTGTAATCGATAATTCATCTGCATGGAGAATGGATGCAACAAAAAAATTAGTTGTTCCTGAAATTAACGCAGAAGAATTAACTGCTACCGATAAAATTATTGCGAATCCAAATTGTTCTACTATCCAGATGGTAGTAGCTCTAAATCCTTTGCACAAAAAATATAATATTCAACGAATTGTTGTTTCAACTTATCAGTCGGTTACAGGGACGGGTGTGAAGGCAGTTGATCAAATGATGAACGAACGCAAAGGAATAAAAGGAGAAATGGCTTATCCCTATCCAATAGATTTAAATGTGATTCCACAAATTGATGTGTTTACGGATAATGGTTACACCAAAGAAGAAATGAAAATGGTGAATGAAACCAAAAAAATTATGGACAACAATATTCGTGTAACAGCTACCACTGTTCGTATTCCAGTTATGGGCGGACACAGTGAAAGTGTGAATGTGGAATTTGAAAACGATTTTGATATGAATGAAGTGCGTAGTATTTTACAAAATGCGCCAGGAGTTATTTTGGTGGATGATGTGAAGAATTTAAAATACCCAATGCCGATGGATGCACACGATAAAGATGAAGTTTTTGTTGGGCGTTTGCGCAGAGATGAAACACAAGCGAATACATTGAATATGTGGATTGTTTCGGACAACCTCCGCAAAGGCGCTGCTACTAATGCTATTCAGATTGCTGAGTATTTGGTAAACAAAAAGCTTATATAAAACGTCATTGCGAGGAACGAAGCAATCTCTCTAAGATGAGGACTAGAGTTCACGATTGGCAGAGATTGCTTCGTTCCTCGCAATGACACCCTTTGATGCACATCTCGATTTAATCAACTACTCGTTCCCAAGAGGAATCCTCCCACCCTTTGAATAAAACGCTCTTTCTTCTGGTGTTTCTCTTTCTTCAATGGAAATAAAATTCAATTGATATGCTTTTGAACTTTCAATTTCAAAATCCTTCATCTGTGCATTTGAAAGTATCGGAAAGTAAATAGGAACAAGGCTTACATCCAATTTAAATTTTTTGACATAAGGTGTAACCATGTTTGACTGAAAAGGATCTGTAGCAAATGCAATATTTTTAAAGCCTTTTTCTTTTGCTAACTGATAACCATAATATAAATTTTCAGTAGTATGTTGTGCTTTTATTTCTAGAAAGATGTGTTCGCTGGGAATACCCATTTCAATAGCATAAAGCGACATACTTATTGCTTCAGAATACCGAGAATAAACAGCGCTTCCTGAATAAATAATGTTTTTAGTAAGTCCTCTTTTATAAAGATATACCGACCAATATACTCTCCATTTCATTACGATATTCCATTTCAATCCGTTATACTGAACCCCTGGAACAATAATCACATCAAGTGGTTTGGCGGTGGCATCTTTCAACAAAAAACCAGGAAGTAAAAAGGTGTTGTAATAAAAATTTAGGAAAGTAAAAATAAAACCGGCAATGGTGATGATGATGAAATAGCGTTTTATTTTTAAGAAACTCATCCTACTAATGAACTGTTTCTTCTTTCGTTGGTTCCGCTTCTGAAGAAATTTGGGCTTCAAGCGTTTTCTCCTCCACTTTTTTCTTGCCGAAGAAACGCTTTTGATAAAGGATGATCATTCCTACACCAACACTAATCGAGAAATCGGCAAAATTGAAAACAGGACTAAAGAACTCAAACGACTCAGAACCCCAAATAGGAAACCAAGATGGGAATTCTCCTCTGAAAATCGGGAAGTAAAACATATCCACTACATTCCCATATAACAAAGGGGCATAACCACCTTCTTCAGGCAGGAATCGAGCTAATTCATAATTACTATCACTGAACAGTACTCCATAAAAAACGCTATCAATAATATTTCCAAGCGCTCCGGCAAAAATCAATGCGATACAAATAATGTATAGCTTGTCTTCCTGCGTTTTAACTAAGCTCCACAAATAATAAGCTATACCACAAACAGCAATAATCCTAAAAACAGTCAAAAATAATTTGCCATATTCTCCACCAAGTTCCATTCCCCATGCCATTCCAGGATTTTCAATGAAATGAATCATTGCCCAATCGCCAGCCAGTACATAGTCGTTCCCTATTCCTAAAGTAAAATGTGTTTTCACATAAACTTTAATGATTTGATCGATCAATAAAATAATGAATACTATTAATAATGGTTTTCTCACAAAAATGACTTTAAATTGGGACTATTCTGAAGGAATCCCTTCGGGACAAAAATAAAAAATACTTAGCATTAAATAGAAATAAAAAAACCAAGAGTTTACCTCTTGGCTTTTATGAAAACAGGGTAAAGTGATTAACGATTTTGCTCTAACTTCGCTTCAATCGCTAATGTAGCGTGAGGAACGCTTCTTAAACGTTCTTTAGAAATCAATTTCCCTGTCGCTCTGCAAATTCCGTATGTTTTATTTTCGATGCGGATTAATGCATTTTGAAGGTTTTGAATAAATTTCTCTTGACGGCTAGCTAAATGAGCTGTTTCTTCTTTCGACAAAACATCTGAACCATCTTCCAACAATTTGAAAGTTGGAGAAGTATCATCCGTTCCGTGATCGTCTTTGTGAGACAATGTGCTCTTTAATAATTCGTAATCTTTTTGAGCTTCTGTTAATTTTTTAAGAATCAATTCTTTGAATTCTTTCAATTCATTATCAGAATAACGAGTACGAGTATCTGTGTTAATATGTGGTTTAGGCGCAGGTCCCAATGGTTTGCGAATAGAAGGTGTTTTGTATTCTACTATCATTGGTGCTTCGTCTGAACTATAATCATCATCCGTTATAAATTCGCGTTTGCTTTTTTTAGCAACTGGTTCTGCTTTCTTAACAACAGGAACTGGTTTTGCAACTGCAACAGGTTTAGCTGGAGCTACTGGTTTAGCTGGAGCAACTTTTTTCACTTCTACTTTCTTAGCAACCACTTTTGCAACGGGTTTCGCAACTGCTTTTTTCGGAGCAACTTTTTTAGCTACTACTTTTTTAACTGCTTTTTTAGGAGCTACCTTTTTAACTATTTTCTTTGCGGCCTTTTTAACAACTTTTTTAGGAGTAACTTTCTTAGTTACTTTTTTTGCTAACACTTTTTTAGCTGCTTTTTTACTTGCTCCTTTGGAGGGAGCTGCCTTTTTAACAACTTTCTTTGCTACTGCTTTTTTTGCAGGCTTACTTGCTTTTTTCGCTGGTTTAGCTGCTTTCTTAGCAGGCTTTTTTGCTGCCGCTTTTTTTGCAGGCTTTGCAGCTTTCTTTGCTGGTTTACCTTTTTGCGCTTTTTTAGCCATTTGTATTTTGTATTTAGTTAAGTAGTTTTGTAATTGTAATCATCGTTTTTATTTCTTCATCCAGTTCAATTTCAGAGCCTTTTGTAGCCTCCACAGAATCAACTAGTTCGAGCGATGATGCCAAAATTTCCGCGCAAATATAGTCCAAATTATTGTTGATGGCTGAATTTATAGCAGAATTTCTCTGAATTTTCACATCTATTCGGTCTGTAACGTCCAAATTACTATCCTTTCGGAGATTTTGGATACGATTCACAAGCTCTCTTGCCAAGCCTTCCTCACGTAGCTCCGGACTTATCGTAATATCCAGTGCAACAGTAAGTTGGCCCGAATTTGCCACTTTCCACCCCGGAATATCAACCGGTATGATTTCCACGTCTTCGGTCTCCAATAAAATGCTTTCTCCTTCTATTTTCATCTCAAATTTCCCCAACTTCTCGATTCCCGAAATGATGGCTGGACCATTTTCGTTCGCAAATGTTTGAACTGCTTTCATGTGCTTTCCACATTTTTTCCCAAGTGTTTTGAAATTCAGCTTCATGTTTTTCACAATTTGTGTTTGTGACTCATCCACCAAATCCAAACTCTTCACATTCACTTCCGAAAGAATCAACTCTTTCACCGCTTCAATTTTTGCTTTATAAGAATCGTCTAAAACTGGAATTTGAATTTTTTGTAAAGGTTGACGAACACGTATGTTTTCTTTTTTACGAATCGACAAAACCATTGACGAAATTTTTTGCGCCAACTCCATTCGTTCTTCTAAATCTTTATCAATTAAGAAAGTATCTGAAACAGGAAAGTCACTCAAATGAATGGATTGTGATTTATCACGACCCGTTATAGAATTTAAATCTGTAAACAATCTATCAGAGAAGAATGGTGCAATCGGAGCGGAGAGTTGTGCTATCACTTCCAAACAACGATACAGGGTTTGGTAAGCTGCAATTTTATCTTGTGAATAATCGCCTTTCCAAAATCTTCTTCTGCATAAGCGTACATACCAATTACTCAAATGCTCATCTACAAAACTTTCTATTAATCTTCCTGCACGGTGCGGTTCGTAATCTGCATACGCTTCATCTACTTTTTTGATGAGTGTGTTTAATTCAGAAATGATCCAGCGATCAATTTCTGCTCTTTCCAACATTGGAATTTCTCCTTCTGAATATTTGAAGCCATCTACGTTTGCATACAATGCAAAAAATGAATATGTGTTGTGAAGTGTTCCAAAAAATTTACGTTGCACTTCTGCAATCCCTTCCAAATCAAATTTTAAATTGTCCCAAGGAGCCGCATTGGTAATCATATACCAGCGTGTAGCATCCGGACCATATTTTTCAATTGTAGTAAACGGGTCGACTGCATTTCCCAATCGCTTACTCATTTTTTGTCCGTTTTTATCCAACACCAATCCGTTTGACACAACATTTTTAAAAGCAACGGAATCAAAACACATTGTTGCAATAGCATGTAATGTAAAAAACCAACCGCGTGTTTGATCCACACCTTCAGCAATGAAGTCTGCAGGGAAGGCCCCGCCCTTGCCCTCCCCAAAAGGGAGGGTTTGCTGTGTGTTAAGTACTGCGTTTATTTTAGATAAAACAAAATCTATGTTTGTTATTATTTCTTCATTTGTAAATCGAATTACTTTATAGCCAAATTCTTCTAAAATTTCTGTTCTCACTTTATCAGCCTCCACAACTTCAGGTTTTAAGTGATAACCACCATCAACTTCTACTATTAATCCTTTAGACAAACAAACAAAATCAACAATAAATTCATCTATAATATGTTGACGTCTAAACTTATAATTTCCAAGTTGTTTTCCTTTTAAATTATTCCAGAGAATAGTTTCGCTTTCCGTTTGTCCTTTTTTATTTTCCGCTACAAACTCTTTTAGGATTTTATATGATGAAGCTCGAGCAGTTTGATATTTGGGACTATCCCCCTTCCCTTTGGGAAGGGCTGGGGATGGGCCGTCAATTAATTCTTTGTTTTCAAAAGGATAATGCAATTGTGCATAGGGCATAGCTCCAGAATCAAACCACACATCAATTAAATCCGGTTCACGGAAAAGCTTTTTACCATTGCGTTCTAGCACAATGTTATCCGCGTATGGTTTATGTAAATCAAATGTATTGTAATTCGCTTCCGTCATATCACCTGCTTTAAATTTAGCAAGCGGATTTTCTTTCATCGCAGCTTTTGCGATTGCATTTTCAATTTCTTTTTGCAATTGTTCTACCGAGCCAATTACAATTTGTTCTGATTTATCTTCACTTGTCCAGATAGGAATTGGAATTCCCCAAAAACGGGAACGCGATAAATTCCAATCGTTCAAATTTTCCAACCAGTTTCCAAAACGGCCTGTACCAGTCGATTCAGGTTTCCAGTTGATGGTTTTGTTTAATTCAATCATCCGATCTTTGTAATCGGTAGTTTTAATAAACCAGGAATCCAAAGGATAATACAAAACAGGTTTGTCTGTTCTCCAGCAATGCGGATAACTGTGTTCGTAGCTTTCTTTTTTGAAAAGCTTTCCTTCTTCTTGTAATTTTAAAACGATGCGTTCGTCTACACTTATATAAGCTTTCAGTTCTTTTATTTTTCCTGCTGCTTCTAAAATTGTTTTTTGATTTTTGAATTCTGCTTCTTTTTCTGCATCTGTTAAATAGGCTTCTTTCACATATTCTTCTCCGTAAAGAAAAACTCCATCTTTCACTTCTTCTAAAAATTTACCGCGTTTGTCAACAAGAGTTAAAGAACCAATTCCATTTTGTTTCGCTACTCTAAAATCGTCCGCACCAAAGCTAGGCGCAATGTGTACGATTCCTGTTCCATTTTCAGTAGTCACAAAATCACCAATAATTACGGCCCCTCCTGCCTCCCCAAAGGGGAGGTTCTTGCCATCAAGTTGAACAAAATCATTTGCTCCTTTGAATGGCAATAATTGTTCGTA
>CAYWAV010000009.1:16520-41360 GCA_964456225.1 uncultured Chitinophaga sp.
TTTAAACATCGCAACCGCAGTTCTATCCTTCACATCTTTATAACATCCCGGTTGATTCAATTCATGAGACGACAAACCTGTTCCCGCAGCAGGAGAATAGGGTTGAATAGTAAAGCCTTTGTAGATAGAACCTTTGGAATGTAAATTACTCAATAGCCACCACACACTTTCGATGTACTTATTTTCATAGGTGATGTAAGGGTGTTCCATATCCACCCAATAACCCATTTTCGCTGTTACATCTGCCCACACATCAGTGTATTTCATGACATCTTTACGGCACTCAATGTTGTATTGCTCTACCGTAATCTTCTTTCCAATGTCTTCTTTTGTAATTCCTAATGCTTTCTCAACGCTTAATTCTATTGGCAATCCGTGTGTATCCCAACCCGCTTTACGTTTTACTTGAAAGCCTTTTTGTGTTTTGTATCTACAGAAAATATCTTTAATAGAACGTGCCATTACGTGGTGAATACCCGGTAAACCATTAGCGCTAGGCGGACCTTCATAAAAAACAAAAGGGGTTTTTCCTTCACGGGATGTGATGGATTTTTCAAAAGTATTTTGTTCTTCCCAAGTCTTTTGTACATCCTTCGCAGTTTGCGAGAGATTAAGTCCGGTATATGTTTTATAATTTTTACTCACAATATTATTTATTAAAAAAAAGTTCGTCCTGAAAAATGATCAATATTATAATTCCTAAAATAAAAACAATTGAAATAATCAAACCAATTAAAGAGAATTTAGGAAATCCTTTTGTCGACTTATATTTATAACTTCCAAATGTCAAATCGTAGCTATCACTTTTAATTCTATCGCAATGGGTGTTGGCAAACAGTTGATTTCAATGGTTGTTCGGCAGGGTTGATTGTCCTTAAACCATTCAGCGTATACTTTATTATATATTGCAAAATCATCTTTCATGTTGGTTAAAAACACTTGTACATCCACAATGTTATCCCAACTACTTCCTGCATCTTCCAAAATGTATTTAATGTTTTGAAATACACTTTTGCATTGTGTTTCGATATCATACGAAATGATGTTTCCTTTTTCATCCAGTACCACTCCCGGAATTTTTTTTGTGCCACGTTCACGCGGACCAACTCCTGAAAGGAATAATAAATTTCCAACCTTACGAGCATGCGGATATGCTCCAACTGGTTCGGGTGCTTTGCTTGAGTTTATTCTGTCTTCTGCCATGCTCATTTTTTTAATGAAAGAGTGCAAATGTAAGGCTTTGAAGGGGAAATAGCAACAGATTTGTGCCCACTTTGTTACATTAAGCAAATTTTATGTAATTTAGTATTCAAGATAAACAAACTGAAAAGAACAGCCCTATTCTTTTTTTGTTTATTACAAATTTTTGTATTTCAAAACTCTTCAAATTTTTTATTTATAAAATCCCATTTCTATTATGAAAAAGCAACTTTTATCCTTTTGTTTTATTGTCGCTTTGCTTCCCGCTTTAATGCATGGTCAAGATACAATATACAAAAAGAACGGGTCGATTCTCATTGGAAATGTATTGGAAATATCTACTGATGAAATAAAGTTCAAGAGGGCGAATTTGACAGATGGTCCGCTCTTTATAGAGAAAAAGAAAGACATAGAATCTATTCATTACTCCAATGGAACCAAAGATGTTTTTAAATCCACACCTGAAATAGTAAAAGCTGCCTCAACAGCAAAGCAGAATGTAAACCCCCGCTATATAGTGACACTTACAGATGCAACAAAATTGAAAGGAACCCTGCAGAAGGAGGGAAATAAAGAGATTATATTTATTGATGACAACCTCGGAGAACAGACCATCAGTCGCAATATTATTGCAACGCTTGAACGAGAATTCGGAAATGAGGATTGGATAATTACTTTAAATGATGGGGCAAAGATTTCAGGGAAAATTCTCAGCAAAAATGAAGAAGAAACTATTGTTCAAACAAAAAACCTGGGGACTCTCAAACTCAACAATGAAAAAATAAAAAGCATTGATGCAATAGATGGTACCATTGCAAAAACAGGAAAAGTATTGTTTAAAAATCCTACTTACGGCTTATATTATCTTGCTCCAACAGCAATTCCGCAAAAAAAAGGTGATGGTTATTATCATAATTATTATGGAATTGGAAATGAATTTTCGTATGCGATTACTGACCATGCTACAATTGGCGGTGGACTTACTGGTCCGATGGGAGTTTATTTGACAGCCAAAGCATCGACCTCAGTAAATGAATTTGCCCATGTTGGTGGGGGAGTATTTTTGGGCAACTCCATTTTTCCAATCGTCCGCAACTCCAACTTCGGACTCGGCTTAGGATTTTGCTCATTCACAGTGGGGAATCTTGATAACAACTTAACTGCAACAGTTTGTTACGGATTTGTGAATAGCCAAAACACAACGGAGTGGATGAATCAACCTTTAATACAATTTAGTGGCACCATACGTGTGAGCAAAAAACTGGCTATTGTTTCTGAGAATTGGCTTGTGTCAGTGAAAGGAGATCCATTTGGTCGGGGTTTTAAGCAGGATTCTCATTACGAACCATTTATTTCTTATGGTTGCAGAATCCTGAACAAACGTGGCAGCTTCGATATTGGATTTCTTAATACACCGGCCTTTTGGGAAAATAATTATCTAGTTGGAATTCCATACATCGGATTTGTCAAGCGGTTCGGCAAACAAGATGACGAGTAAAATTATTTTTCGAAAAAATTATTTGGCTAATTTTTTATCTACATTTGCAACCTAATTTTGGGGGATTAGCTCATTTGGCTAGAGCGCTTCGCTGGCAGTGAAGAGGTGGTCGGTTCGAATCCGATATTCTCCACTTACTGATCAAAACATTTCCTGCTTTTTAGCGGGAATTTTGTTTTTTAGAAATCAGGCTTTGCATTGAATAGCTTGCTAAAATTTGATCATCAAAAAATCTCCTCCGGATTCATTTGATTCATAAGTAGATTATGAGCATCTTTACCTTAAATCCAAAAAATTTGAAGCTCTACATAAAATACATGGTCAGCTTGCGTTGCAAAATGATTGTGCAAGAAGAACTTAAAAAACTTGGATTGCACTACATCATTGTTGACTTGGGAATGGTTGAAATTCTCGAAGACATCAGCGCTGAGCAAACCGAACATCTGAAAGAAAAACTTCTCAAATCTGGATTGGAGCTTCTCGACAATAAAAAAAGTATCCTCATCGAAAAAATAAAAAATGTAATCACCACGATGATTCATTACAATGATGAATTACCAAAAGTAAATTACTCGGATTACATTAGTCAAAAATTAAATTACGATTACACCTACCTTTCCAATATATTTTCAGAAGTAAAAGGCGTTACCATTCAGCAATTTATAATCATTCATAAAATTGAAAGAGTAAAAGAGTTGCTACTTTATAATGAACTGAATTTGACAGAAATTTCCTACAAACTTCATTACAGCAGTGTTTCTCATCTCTCCAAACAGTTCAAAAAAATAACAGGACTATCTCCTTCCTACTACAAACAATTGAAAGAAAAACGCAAAGGCAATTTAGAGAATATGTGATTTGTGTAATTCTTTTCATTTGCTATGTAACATTTATTACCGGAAACGGTTGCTACTTTGTGGTATAAATTAATATTACATAGAAATGAAAAAAATACTAATTGCTTTTTTCGCATTAATGAGCTATTCGGCCTTGCAAGCACAAGAGTCTATGCCCACCAAACAACAGTCAATTCAAACGAAAGTAACATCTTGGTATTGTTGTCCTAAATGTGATTGTAGCCAAGAAATGGTAGGTCAATGTTGTATACATGATATTGATTTGATAAAAGATGGAAACTACTTTTGTGAAACGTGTAACTTCCAAAGTCGCAATGTTCGAACCTGTCCAAAATGCAACATAGATATGAAACAAATGGAATGTGGAACCAAAAAGCAACCAGTTCAATTAAAAAAGTAAACCAAATTAAAATCAGGAGGACACATTATGATAACTCAAGGAATCAATCTGTTTATTGTTGATGACAATAAATTACTCGTTACAGATCTTAAACACCACCTACAAACTAGATTTGGTGTAAGTGTGAATGTTTCTGTCTTTTATGATGGTGAAAGCTGTCTAAAAAAAGTAGATAAGGATACACACATAGTAATCTTAGATTATTTTTTGGATGGTAAAAATGGGTTAGAAATATTAAAGTTAATTAAGGAGAAAAATCCAGAAACGGAAGTGATTATGCTTTCCAGTAATGAAGATATCGTATTGGCTATCGAAACATTTAGAAGTGGCGCCAAAGACTATGTTGTGAAAGGGCATGGTTCATGGAAAAAAATCAGTAAGCTAGTTGAATACATCATTACGGCTCCAATCCGATTATTAGTAAGAGAATTTGGTGTGTCAAAATTTATGGCCATTTTCCTCTTAACTTTTCTATCAATGGCTGCAGTTGTGCTGCTAGTTATGTATAATATGCCAACATAACAGCTCCTTTTCACTAAATGTGTGATTTATACAACATTTGGATAAAGTTGTGCAACAATTCTCAATTTTAATAGTGTCATCTTCGTATAATTAAAACCCAACATTTTGAAATTATATATCAAGTATATGGTAAGTAACCGTTGTAAAATAATGGTTAAGGATGAGCTAAAAAAGCTTGGTCTACATTTTATGGTAGTGGATTTGGGTGAAGTGGAGATAATGGAAAACATATCTGATGAACAAAGAGAACAATTAAAAAGTGCTTTGGTGGAATCGGGGTTAGAGCTGATGGACGACAAACGGGCAATCTTAATTGAAAAAATTAAAAATGTCATCATTGAAATGGTTCATCATTCTGATGAACTGATTAAAATAAATTTTTCAGATTACTTAAGTGAAAAATTACATCACGATTATACTTACCTCGCAAATTTATTTTCTGAAGTGCAAGGAACAACCATTGCACAATTTCTTATTTCGCACAAAGTAGAACGCATAAAGGAGTTAATCATTTATGATGAATTAAACATTTCGGAAATAGCTTGGAAAATGAATTATAGCAGTGTGGCTCATTTGTCTAACCAATTTAAAAAAGTTACAGGCCTTTCCCCTTCTCATTTTAAGCAATTGAAAGACAAGAGAAGAAGTCCGATTGAAGAAGTTGGAAATCAGCTTGATTTAAAAGCAAAAAAGAAATAAAATGGAAGTAGCGATGATATTAAAATCTCAGTACGCCAGAAGTTTGATTGAAGCAAGCTTAGATCCATTGTTTGCAATAAACCCTTTAGGTCAAATTACGGATGTAAATGAGGCTACACTGGAAATTACAGAAAAGACCAGAAAAGAAATTATTGGGACAGACTTTTCCAGCTACTATACAAATTCAAAAAGTGCTAAGAAGGCCTACGAAGAAATTTTTGCAAAAGGACTTATTATAAACTTTCCGCTAATTATTAAAGATGGATATAAAACTCCCGTATTATGTAATGGATCGGTTTATAATGACGACAATGGTAATGCTTTAGGTGTCGTAATTGGTATCAGAGATGTTACAGCTCAAAAAGCAGCTAAATTAATTATAGCTAATAAAAAACTCGCCTTTCAATATGAGGAGAAGGAAAAACGAGCAGATGAACTAATTATAGCCAATAAAGAACTTGCTTTTCAGGATCAGGAAAAGGGAAAGCGCGCAGATGAATTATTCATAGCAAATAAGGAACTTCTGTTTCAGAACAAAGAGAAGGAAAAACGTGCTAATGAATTAATCATTGCCAATAAAGAACTTGCTTTTCAAGATCAAGAGAAAGGAAAACGTGCAGATGAGCTGTTTATAGCAAACAAAGAACTTCTGTTTCAAAACGAGGAGAAGGAAAAGAGAGCGAATGAATTAGGTGTTGCAAATAAAGAATTAGCTTTTCAAAATAAAGAGAAAGAAAAACGAGCAGATGAATTAGGAGTTGCCAATAAAGAACTTGCTTTTCAAAATGAAGAGAAAGAAAAACGAGCAAACGAATTAATCATTGCCAATAAAGAACTAGCTTTTCAGGATAAAGAAAAAGGAAAACGAGCAGACGAATTATTTATAGCTAATAAGGAACTTGTATTTCAAAATGAAGAAAAGGAAAAAAGAGCTGCTGAACTATTCATTGCAAATAAGGAACTAGTATTTCAAACAGGTGAAAAAGAAAAGCGTGCAGCAGAATTAGTAATTGCTGACATCGAACTAGCTTTTCAAAATAAAGAAAAAGAAAAACGCGAAATTGCAAATAAAGAACTGGAAGCATTTAGTTATTCTGCAAAATTAGCATCCCAATATTCGCTTAGTCTTATTGAGGCTAGCCGTGACCCTTTGGTTACAATAAGCACCGAAGGAAAAATTACGGATATGAATCAGGCAACCGTAAATATTACAGGTGTCACTCGCGAAAAACTAACAGGAACAGATTTTTTTAATTATTTCACCGAACCTCAAAAAGCTCGGGAAGTTTATCAGGAAGTATTTGCAAAAGGTTCTGTGGCCGATTCTCCCTTAACGCTTCGTCATAAAGACGGCAAACTTACGGATGTTCTATTTAATGGTTCGGTTTATAAGGATGATAGAGGGAATGTATTGGGTGTTGTAATTGTTGCAAGAGATGTAACAGCACAGAAATTGCTTTCCAAATATTCATTGAGTCTTATCGAAGCGAGTCGTGACCCTTTATTTACAGTTAGCCCTGAAGGAAAAATTACCGATATGAATGAGGCAACTGCTAACATTTCGGGTATGACGCGCGAAGAACTTACAGGCACCGACTTCTTCGGTTATTTCACAGAACCACAAAAGGCACGTGAGGTTTATCAGGAAGTTTTTGCAAAAGGCTCTGTGGCAGATTCTCCATTAACATTGAGACATAAGGGTGGAAAATTGACTGACGTACTATTCAACGGTTCGGTTTACAAAGATGATAGAGGAAATGTACTTGGAGTAGTTATTGTTGCAAGAGATGTAACCGATCAAAAAAGAATTGCAACAGAATTAACGGAAGCAAAAGTGTTTGCTGAATTGGCTACAGAACTTGCTGAAGAGGCCAAAAGAAAAGCTGAAGAGTCAACAAAAATTGCAGAAGATGCAGTAAAAGCAAAACAACAATTTTTGTCCAATATGAGTCACGAAATTCGTACTCCAATGAACGCAATTATTGGGTTTACCAAAGTGGTAATGAAAACCAGTTTAACTGCAAAACAAAAAGAATATTTATCTGCCATTAAAGTAAGTGGAGATGCACTCATTGTTCTTATTAACGATATTCTTGATTTAGCCAAAGTAGATGCTGGAAAAATGTCTTTTGAGCATACGCCTTTCAAAATGGCAACCTCCATATCAGCTATGTTACACTTATTTGAGACAAAAATTCAAGAAAAGAATTTAATTCTCATAAAGGAATATGACAAAAATATTCCGGAAGTTTTAGTAGGCGATGCAGTTCGATTGCACCAGATTATTTTAAACTTGGTTAGCAACGCAGTTAAATTTACGACAGAAGGTAAAATTACAGTACGTGTTAAACTTTTAAATGAAGATGAAGAAAAAGCAAAGATTGAATTTTCGGTTGCTGACACTGGAATTGGAATTTCTGAAAACAAAATAGGAAGAATATTTGAGGATTTTCAACAAGCTACAAGTGGAACATCCAGATTATATGGAGGAACAGGATTAGGCTTAGCTATTGTTAAGCAATTAGTAGAGCCCCAAGGAGGAACAATAAGTGTTAAAAGTCAAATTGGCGAAGGCACCACTTTTAGTTTTATTTTAAGTTTTCAAAAAACCAAAGCAGAAGCAGAAGCAGAAACAGTTATGTTAGAGTTAGATTCAGATATAAAAAATATAAAAGTATTGGTTGTAGAAGATATTCCATTGAATCAATTGCTAATGAAAACACTTTTAGATGATTTTGGTTTTGAAAGAGATATAGCGGGGAATGGAAAGATTGCCATCGAAAAATTAGAATCAAAAACATACGACATCATATTAATGGACCTACAAATGCCGGAAATGAACGGGTTTGAAGCAACTGAATACATTAGAAAAAAAATGAACTCTAAAATTCCAATCATCGCTTTAACGGCTGATGTAACAACCGTGGATTTAGAAAAGTGCAAAGCAGTTGGCATGAATGACTATATTGCCAAACCTGTTGATGAAAGAATTTTATATACTAAAATAATAGAATTAGTAAAAAAACCAATTTTTATAAAAGAACAGAAAGTGGCACCCGTTATTGAAAATAAAAAAATAAAATACACCAACTTAGCGCAACTAAATCAAAGAACAAAATCAAATCCAACATTGATTATGGAAATGATTACACTTTATCTGGAGCAAACTCCCTCTTTGATTGATGAAATGAAAAAGAGAACACTTGATAAAAATTGGGCATTGGTGCAAGCAGCAGCTCATAAAATGATTCCTTCCTTTTCCATTATGGGAATGCATGTTGATTACGAAAATTTAACAAAAAAAATACAGGATTGCGCAAAAGAGCAACAACGTACTGAAGAAATATACCAACTTGTTTTAGAATTAGAGAATGTTTGCTCTACAGCTTGTTTGGAATTAGAACAAGAATTTAATAGACTAAAAGCATAAAATTATGAACGATTCAACGAATAAAATTAAACTCTTCCTTGTAGATGATGATGCAGTGTTTTTAAAATCATTACAGATAGAATTTTTACAAAATGCAGACTTTGTTATAGAAACATTTGCAACCGGTGAGCTATGTATAGAAAATTTATCTCATCATCCGGATGTCATCATTTTAGATTACCATTTGGATGGAATTGATAAGAATGCAATGAATGGCCTAGAAACGTTAGATAAAATAAAATCGTTCAATCCTGATATTCCAGTTGTTATGTTATCGTCTCAAGATAAAATTGATGTCGCTATTAACTGCATGCATCATAGAGCTTTTGACTACGTTGTTAAGAGCGAAACGGCATTTGTTCGTTTGCAAAAAATTATCACTACTATTTTTCGTTACAAAAAAATGGAAAAGGAATTGAGTTGGTATATGGACAGGATGTAATTCAAATTTAAGAATTTATTTTAATGCATTCCACAGCTTGTGGGATGCATTTTTCTTTTAGGGCAACTCGTTGAATTTCTCAATATGTGATACTTGCAAGTATACCTTAGAAATATGTAATGTTTTGAAAAAGAAAGCTCATCACATTTGTGGAGTAATTAATCATCATAAATATTAAAAATTATGGAAACAGCTGAAGTAACAACAAAAAATAAATGGTCAATTGACCCCTCCCATAGTGAAATTGCATTTAAAGTGAAGCATTTAGCTATTAGCAACGTTAAAGGAGTGTTCACAAATTTCAAAGCAACCATCTACACTAAAGGTGATAGTTTTATTACTTCTGAAATAGATTTTCGAATGGATGTTGCTTCTATTGACACGGGAGATATAAAACGTGATGAACACTTAAAAGGTTCCGATTTTTTTGATATTAACAAGCACCCGCAAATTACTTTCACTGGAGATACTTACGAAAGATCGGAGATTGCGAATAATTATGAGCTATACGGACATCTGACAATTAAGGGAATTACAAAGCAAATAAAATTGAATGTAGAATTTTTGGGAGCAGCAAAAGATGCATATGGTAATGAAAAAGCAGACTTCAACCTATATAGTAAAATTAACAGAACAGATTGGGGTTTGAAATGGAATAGCGCCTTAGAAACTGGTGGATTATTGGTAAGTGAAGAAGTAATAATTAGCTGTGAAGTTCAGCTTGTGAAGCAATGATATAATCATGAAAGAACTTGTAAATACACCTGGCAACACTTTTTATAAAAAGAAATTGGAGATTTTATATGCTCTGCTACTTACTACTAAAAAACTGGAAGACAATATTGGAGTGGTCGAAAGAGTTTTGGGTGTAAAAAAAATTGTAGCAGAAAATTGAAATAAGTCAACAGTTTGACATAAAATAAATGAAAACCAACTAAAATGAAAATATTGTTAGCAACAGATGGATCCAAGCACAGCAATTTGATGATTAAAAAATTTGCCGAAAGAAGCCTAGATTCAAAAACAAAAATACTCATTGTTGTTGCCTATGAAAAAGCGGCATATATGATGGATAGTGCTCCAATGGGCGCACTAAAGGAATATTATGTTATGTCAAATAATTTTGCTGTTAAATTAGCGAAAACTGCAGCCGCAGATGCTCTTTCACTATTGCGCAAAAAACATCCTAAATTATCTATTTCTTCCGTTGCTATTGAAGGGTCTCCCAAAAAGGTAATCCTGAATGAAGCTGATTCTTTTAAAGCAGATTTAATTGTTATTGGCTCTCATGGACATGGAATAATTGCCGGTTTTTTGCTTGGTTCAGTTTCTCAGGCAGTTGCATTACATGCAAAATGTTCGGTGGAGATTGTAAGAAAATAGTAGAAAGGAAGTATCACTAATGTATTTAAAGAGGAGATATAGTTTAATAATCATCATAGCTTTATTTGTTTCAAATTCTGTTTATGCACAAATTGATAGCATAGCAAAAAATCTAATTGATAGTGTTACAACCAAATTAATTGATGATGATATTCCCAAGAAAACTTTTAAGGACAAAATGATGTACCCGCACAGATGGTACACCAAACAATTATTACGCCCAAAAATTACTGATTTTGACACCACCTACATTACTAGCACCAAGAGAAAACTGACACTTACAATCCCCTTTAGTAAAAAATTTTATGGAATTAATCTAAAAGATGTTGAGCAAAACAGCAGACTCAAATTCTCTCCAAACACATACTACAGTGTAGGCATTAACTTTAGTAATGTTATTTTGACTTTTGGTTTTGCGTCCGCAATAAAATTTGGCAGCAAACCGAATCATGGCAATACAAAAAATAGAGATCTTCAACTTACAATCATAGGAAGAAGAGTAATTACAGATATTAATTACCAAAATTATAAAGGGTTTTACATTAATAATTCAAACAAATACAATTTCATTCGGACACCAGACGAGATTCTTATCCGATCAGACATAAAGGCTGTATCATTTGGCGTGAGTACGATGTTTGTCTTTAATTATAAAAAATACTCTTTACGGGGTGCCTTTTCATTTACTGACACCCAACGTAAAAGTGCAGCTTCATTTCTGACAGGGATTTACCATTCGCAAGTCCTTTTTTCATGTTCAGATTCCACACTGATAAGGCAACCATTTAGTCCCTACTTTTCAACTTTATTAGGCGGTATAAATAAAATTTCATTAATAACTGTTGGCGTAAGTGCAGGGTATGGATATACCTATGTGCACAAAAAAATAATTTTTAGCACTGCGGTAAACGTTGGTATTGGTGGCCAAAAAACAAGTTATTCAACAATTGACAATCTATCGCATTCTCAATCGCTAAATTTATCGGTTAATCTCAACGCGAAAGCAGCTCTCAGGTATGACAATTTGAAGTTTTTTACCGGAATCATGTCCACCTATGAAAACAATTATACATACTATTCCAAAATCTTTAACACTGAAACTTATATTTCCAAAATAGTAGTGTTTGTTGGTTATCGCTTCAATGCCCAAAAAAGAGAAAGAAAAATTTTAAAAAAAATAGGGTTCACCGATTTCAATTCCAACTAATATTTCTTTTTAAAAGTACCACAACATGTGAATTATATAATCCTTTTCCCCAATATTGTAACAAAATTAGATGTTTACAAATGGATCTTTACCATGTGAAATGAATTCACAGTTATTCGCAGTTTGCGCAACCATTTTAAAAACAAAAAATATGAAAACGAAAAATCTATTCGCAACCTTTGCCATTGTATCGGTTGTTTTAATTGCAGGATGCAAAAAGGATAAAGATGAAGCCAAGCCAGCTGCATCCTTACAAGTAATTGCCGTTCAATCGACAACCCAAGCTGCTGTTAATTTGGCTGGAGCCTCTACTATGGCCATTTTAGCAGGATCGGCAATCAGTAGTACAGGTGCTACTAACATTACAGGTGACTTGGGATTAAGCCCAGGAAGTTCGGTAGGTGGTTTTCCTCCGGGAATTTTAGTTGGGACACAACATATTAATGATGTAATTGCAAATCAAGCAAAACTAGATTTGACAGCAGCTTACAATGATGCAGCAGGAAGAACAGCTACTGATATTGTAACATTATCAGGAAATATTGGTGGACTTACTTTAACTCCAGGACTTTATAAATCCACGTCTTCATTAGCTATTTCTTCAGGAGATGTTACTTTCAATGCTCAGGGAAATGCAAGTGCAGTTTTTATTATTCAAATAGCATCTACCCTTACTACTACATCTGGTAGAAAAGTTATTCTTAGCGGAGGTGCTCAGGCATCTAACATTTTCTGGCAAGTTGGTACTTCAGCAACGTTTGGGACTACTTCTGTTTTTAAAGGAACAATAATGGCAATGCAGTCAATTACTTTTAATACTGGTGCAACACTTGATGGAAAAGCATTAGCAAGAACAGGTGCATTAGTAATGGCAGGCAATACTATTGTTAGACAATAAAAATATAAATGCACATTATTTAGGAGCGTTACCAAAAGTAACGCTCTTTTTTTGGAAATAGTTTTAGAATATGTGAATAATGTAAGACTTCAAAAAAATGTGTAACACTCAACCTATTAAAGTTCTGGATATTTGCAGTGTTGTGAAAATTTATTTGCAATATAATATATAACAAATGAAAACAAAACTACTTTACATACTAACAGCAATTAGTCTGTTTTTATTGCCAGCAACAAATTTTGCCCAAGCGCCTAACTTAGGAACAGCCGCTAATTTCGTCCTCTTTTCAACTGATGGAGCTGTTAGCAATACTGGTATATCTCAATTAACAGGCAATGTAGGAACCAACAATGGCTCAAGTACAGCTTTTGGAAATGTGAATGGCGTAATGAATGATAATAACGGAGCAAGTGCTCTTTGTGCTGCAGATTTATTAGTGGCATACAATCAATTGAATACAACAGTTCCAACAGCTTTTCCGGCACCCTTACTAGGAAATGGACAAACGCTTACTTCTGGTGTCTATTCAATTTCAAGTGCAGCCACTTTAAACTTAGGTCTTACTTTAGATGCACTTGGCAATTCAAATGCAGTCTTCATTTTTCAAATTCAGGGATCCTTCTCTACAAATGCAGATGCAAAAGTAAATTTAATAAATGGCGCCCTAGCATGCAATGTGTTTTGGAAGGTAGAAGGGTTGGTAGATATGGCATCTGGAACAACAATGCGTGGAACAGTGATAGCGAACAATTCGGGAATCAACATGAGTGTAAATGATACTCTTGAAGGAAGAGCTCTTTCTACTGCAGGAGCAATTACAGTAGATGGTATACTTGCCTATACTCCTGTTGGCTGTGGAAGTGTTGTTTTAACCGGACCTATGGCTCCGACACTTGCTTCAACTGAATGCTATGCAATATTTTCTACTAATGGTGCCGTTACAAATACAGGAATAACAAATTTGATGGGTGATGTAGGAACAAATAATGGTTTAACTACAGGTTATGACCCATTGCTTGTTTCAGGGATGATTCATCCAATTCCTGATGCATCCACCGCGACATGTGCTGCTGACCTACTTACCGTTTATAATTATTTGAATATACTACCATATGACATTGAATTATTGTATCCCGCTCAGTTTGGAAACAACCTTGTTTTAACACCACATACTTATCTGATGAATGCGGCTGCGTCTTTTACAGATACGTTGTATCTGAATGCTCAAGGAAATGCAAATGCTGTTTTTGTTATTCAGATTAATGGTGCTCTTACTACTAGTACGTATTCAAAAGTTCTTTTAATCAATGGAGCGCAGGCTGAAAATGTTTATTGGAAAATTGAAGGTGCAGTAAGCATCAATAACTATTCTGTATTTTGCGGAACTATTGTTTGTAATAATGGTGCTTTTGGTGCTTTAAATACAGGAGTAACACTTAACGGAAGAGCTTTAACTACAGCTGGTGCCTTAACAACAACCGCAATCACAACCACAATGGCTCCTGTTTGCAGTTCAGTAGGAATTTCTTCTTTCTACTTAAATGATGTAGTTGCAATTTATCCTAATCCTTTTACTAATCAAATCAATATTCAAGTTGATGCATTACAAACTGGAAAATTCGAATTTAGATTATACAATGTTTTGGGAGAAGAGATTGGTAACAAATTAATAAATAATACCAATGATAGTTTTGAAACAACGACTATGTCATCCGGAATTTATTTTTATAAAATATTTAATGACAATAAAATTGTACAATCAGGTAAGCTGATTTCTCAGAAATAATTTTTAAATTTTCATTATCCTCTATCTAAGTCATTTAGATAGAGGATTTTTTATGGAAATACATGTGTGAATAATGTAACTTATTCCTATTGTTATGTAATACTTTCATTCCAACCGTAACCGACATTTGTTCTGTTGTGAAACTTCATTCACAAAATAAATAAAATATCATGAAAACTAAATTACTAAACAAAATAGCGTTCTTAAGCTTGGTATTGATACCCGCTTTAAATTTTGCTCAGGCACCAGCTTTGGGCACTGCTGCAAATTTTGTTCTATTCTCAACAAATGGTGCGTTAACAAATACTGGCACTTCACAACTTACAGGAAATGTAGGTACAAATAGTGGCGCAAGTACCACTTTTGGAAATGTGAATGGTTCAATGCACGATCAAGATCTTGTTAGTGGACAATGTGCCACTGATTTATTGATTGCATACAATCAATTAAATACAACTATTCCAACTGCCTTTCCTGCACCAGCATTAGGAGGTGGACAGATATTAACTGCTGGCGTATATTCCATTTCTGCAGCAGCCACTTTAAATTTGGACCTTACTCTAAATGCGTCAGGGAATCCAAATGCTGTATTTATTTTTCAAATTGCGGGGCCTCTTTCAACCAATGCAAATTCAAAAGTTAAATTGATTAACGGAGCACAAGCATGTAATGTATTTTGGAAAGTAGAAGGTCTAGTAGACATGGCTCCAGGAACTACAATGAGAGGAACTATTATTGCAAATAATGCAGCAATTAATATGAATACAAATGATACACTTGAAGGAAGAGCACTTTCTACAGCTGGAGCTATTTCTGTTAATGGAGTATTAGCTTACACTCCTATCGGCTGTGGAAGTCCTATGCTTACGGGACCAGCTTTCCCAAATTTAGCAAGCACATCTTGCTACTCATTATTTTCAGGGAACGGTTCTCTCACAAATTCAGGAATTACAAATGTTGACGGAAGTGTTGGTACCAATGTTGGTTTAACAACAGGATTCAACGCTTTATTGGTAACGGGTGCCATTCATCCAATTCCAGATGGATCTACAGCAGCTTGCGCAACTGATTTAGGAAATGTTTATACTTATCTAAATACATTACCGGCTGACATTGAATTGTTATATCCTATTCAGTTTGGACGAAACTTAGTTTTAACACCGCATACCTATCTTATGAATGGTGCAACTACACTTACTGATACACTTTATTTGAATGCTGAAAATAATACGAATGCTGTTTTTGTCATTCAAATAAATGGTGCATTCTCAACTAGCACTTACTCAAAAATTATTCTAACTAATGGAACACAAGCGAAAAATGTTTTTTGGAAAGTAGATGGAGCTGTAAGCATAAATAATTTTTCAGATTTTAAAGGGTCCATCGTTTGTAATAATGGAGCAGTTAGCATAAATAAAGGAACCACAATCAATGGAAGAGTTTATACAACCAATGGAGCATTTACTTCAGATTCAGTAACTACTACTATGCCACCAATTTGCGGACCAGTGAGTATCACTTCAATTGATAACGAAAATTTTATCAGCATTTATCCTAATCCTTTTAAAGATCAAGTAACTATCAAATTGAATGCAACACAGTTCAGCAAATGTGAACTAATCATTTACAATGTTTTAGGTGCAGAGATAAATAATACCTTACTCAATTCACAAACAACAACTCTTGAAACAAGTAATCTTCCTTCTGGAATTTATTTCTACAAGGTAATCAGCAATAACAAGATCATTCAAACAGGCAAACTGATTTCACAGAAATAACCAATACCACTCCGTATAAAAGGAAAAATAACAGCCTCTATTCGACCTGACTTTTAGTTTTAGGATAATCGAATAGGGGCTTTTTTCAATTGTATTAAACAATATATGAAATGAAAAAGGAAAAAATAAAGTTAACAACGGCATCTGGAAAACCTTATGTAGAGGATGAAAACACCATGAGTGTTGGTGCTAGAGGTCCTTTACTTTTGCAAGATTATATTTTGCATGAAAAAATGGCTCATTTCAACAGAGAAAGAATTCCCGAAAGAGTTGTTCATGCAAAAGGTTCTGGGGCATTTGGAACATTTACTGTAACGAATGACATTACACAATTCACTAAAGCAAAACTATTCAATACAATTGGAAAACAAACAAAAGTATTTGTTCGTTTTTCATTTGTCGCAGGCGAAAAAGGCAGTGCTGACACAGAACGAGATCCTAGAGGCTTTGCAATAAAGTTTTATACGGAAGATGGAAACTGGGATTTAGTTGGGAACAACACGCCCGTATTTTTTATAAAAGATCCTAAAAAATTTAGCGACTTTATTCACACTCAAAAAAGAGATCCACGAACGAATTGCAAAAGCCCGACTATGATGTGGGATTACTGGAGTTTGAATCCTGAAAGTTTACATCAGGTACTGATTCTAATGAGTGATAGAGGAACTCCTTATGGGCATCGACATATGAATGGTTATGGGTCTCATACCTTCTCTTTCTTAAATGAAAACAATGAAAAGGTCTGGGTAAAGTTTCACTTTAAAACGATGCAAGGAATCAAAAATTTTACAAATGAAGAAGCGGCTGAAATGAAAAGCAAAGATCTTGATTTTGCCCAGCGCGATTTAGTGGACGCAATTGATAGAAAAGATTTTCCAAAATGGGCAATGCAAATACAAGTAATGACTGATGAGCAAGCAAAAGCATTTTCTTTTAACCCTTTTGATATTACAAAAATCTGGCCGCACAAAGATTTTCCAGTGATCGATGTTGGAGTTATGGAACTGAATAAGATTCCTAAAAATTATTTTGCTGATGTAGAGCAATCTGCCTTTGCACCTGCCCATGTTGTTGACGGTGTAAGTTATTCTCCTGATAAATTATTGCAAGGTAGATTACTTTCCTATCCTGATGCTCATCGTTATCGTTTAGGTGTAAACTATGAACAAATTCCTGTAAATAAATGTCCGTATATGGTTGCGAATTATGAAAGAGATGGAGCAATGGCAATAAATGGAAATGGAGAAAGTGCTACTAACTATTCACCAAATAGTTTTGATGAAATTTATACTGATGAAACCTATAAAGAGCCCGAATTAATCTTAGACAGTACTATTGCTGATTGGTATGATAGAAATGGAGAAGGCGAAAATGACCATTATACTCAAGCGGGTTGGTTATTTAATAAAGCAATGAATGATTACGATAGGCATAATTTAGTTTCTAACATTATCACTTCTATGAATGGAATTTCTGGTGAAAAAAAAGAATTGATTATTAATCGTCAGCTCTGTCACTTCTTTCGTGCAGACATGAAACTTGGCCTAGCAGTAGCCAAAGGGTTGAATATAGATACAGAAAAACTAATGGGCGAAATGTCTCCTCACAAAGCAGACGTTTAACCCCTCCATTAATTACACAAAAGCCCTCTGCTTGCAATGTTCAAGTAGAGGACTTTTCATTAATACATTTTTAAATATCAAAAAGTGTGAATCGTGCAACTTAATATGAAATGGATATAACACTTTTAGAGTCTTGATTTTTCAACTTTGTTTCATCAAAAAAAATAAAATTAATATGAAAAATAAAACCATATTTATTATAACTATTCTTACTCTTTCGTTCCCGCAAATAAATTTCGCACAGGCACCTATTCTTGGAGCGACCTCCTCTTTTGCTTTATTTACATCAGTAGGTGCATTTGATAATATCGGAGCAACGAATGTAGTAGGAGATATTGGCACGAATGCGGGCACATTAACAGGGTTTCCACCGGGAACAATAACAGGACAAATTCATATAGCAGATTCCGTTTCAGCACAAGCTGCAATAGATGTGGATATTGCATATAGCAGTTTGAGTGGAACTACTTGCGATACAGCTATAGGAACCACCTTAGGGAGCAATCAAATTCTTCCTCCGCACGTTTACTGCATTGGAGCAGCTTCTATATTAAATGGAAATTTAATATTAGATGGACAAGGTGACTCTAATGCTTTATTTATCCTCAAGATAGATGGGGCATTTTCTACAAGCACGTCATCAAATGTAATTTTGATTAACTCTGCCTCCATTGCTAATGTATACTGGCAAATAAATGGAGCATTCGCATTAGGAGACAGTTCTGTTTTCAGAGGAACTGCAATTGTTAATGGCGCAATAAGTTTATTAGGAAACTCATCATTAACAGGAAGAGGTCTGTCACGTGGTGGAGCCATTTCACTGAGTAATAACAATGTTGATTTAGGGTTTTCACCTATTTTAATAAGTCCATTACCAATAGAGTTGTTAAATTTTACTGCAACTGCAAATAATACACAAATCGAACTTCGTTGGACAACAGCATCCGAAACCAATAATGATTTCTTTACAATTGAAAGATCCGTTGACGCTATTCAGTATGAAACAATGATGAATATTGATGCTGTTGGTAATAGTAGTGATGCAAGTTATTATTCGGCATCAGATGAGCATCCACACTTAGGCATTTCATATTATCGACTTAAACAAACCGATTTTGACGGAAAATTTAAATATTTTGCTGCTGTTGGAATAACCTTTTCTACAAATTGCCCTTCCAGTTTAAATGTATATCCTAATCCCATAATAATGGGAGATAATATTTATATCAACATAACGGGGGAAGAAGGAAATGAAATGTTAATTGAAGTGAACGACCTTTTAGGAAAACAATGCTATTCGAAAATGGTAATTATTGAAAGTGAAAACTATCCCTTTGCGCTCGATAATTACAATAAGCTAAATCCAGGAGTTTATATAGTTGTCGTATCTAACAATAAAAAGCAGTATAGAAAAGAAATAATTGTTCAGTAATCGAAAGGCATAAATCAAGATTAAATTTTAGCTCTCATGATTCAAATTAAAGCGTCCTCTGTCAAATAGGTTCTGATAAAAATCTCCGCTTTACTACAAACAAAGATCTAGGTGTGAAAAGTATAACTTATTGCAAATGATTTGTAACAATTAAGTATTTATTCGGCTGCATCTTTGTATAATGAAAAAATACTACTTAATAAAAATAAAATTCTCGATTTTAATACTTTTACTAAGCGTGTCTGCATTGTTTGCGCAGAACAATAATCGGTTTGACGCAAGATTCAAAAATGCTGATGAGCAGTATATAACGGGCAATTTTTTTACTGCTTTGCCTATGTATATTGACTTATACAAAATGGACACACTCAACTCCAATATTTGTTATCTGGTTGGTGATTGCTATTTAAAGGCAAAAAGTGGAAAAGCTAAAGCAATTCCTTATCTCGAAAAAGCAACTCTTTCAATAACTCCAAATTATAAAAAAAGCTCTTCAGAAGAAAAAGGTGCTCCGATATTAGCATATAAACTTTTGGGAGACGCCTATCACATTCACTCTGAATTTGATAAAGCAATTCAATCTTATGAAACTTATAAAAGCAAACTAATTTCTTACAAAAGAAAAGACAATCTGAATTTAAAAGATGCTAACCGAAAAATAGAAATGTGCAATACCGCAAAAGAGTTAATTGCAACACCTGTTAATGTAAAAATTGAGAATATGGGCAAGGCACTTAATTCTCCTTATGGAGATTATTCTCCGGTTTTAACTGCCGACCAAACTACAATGATATTTACTTCACGCAGAAAAGAAAGTACTGGCGGCCAAACTTATGATGGAGGGAGATACTACGAAGACATTTATGTTTCAAATTATATTGGTTCTGCATGGACTGCTGCAGAAAATATTGGAAAACAAATCAACACAGATGGAAATGAAGCAACTGTTGGAATATCGCCTGATGGTCAAGAAATTCTTATCTACAAAGATGACAATGGTGATGGAAATATTTATTCCACAACATTAAATGGTGATGTCTGGTCCACTCCTATAAAATTAAATTCAAATATAAATAGTAAAAGTTGGGAGCCAAGCGCTTTTATTTCAGCAGATGGTAGTGCTATCTACTTTTCCAGTGACCGCCTTGGAGGTTTTGGTGGCCGTGATATTTACGTTAGTCAGAAAACAGAAAAAGGAGATTGGGGAAAGGCTGTAAATATGGGTTCTTTAATTAATACTCCCTTTGAAGAAGATTCCCCTTTTATTCATCCTGATGGAATTACTTTGTTTTTTAGTTCAAATGGCCATAATACAATGGGTGGGTTTGATATTTTTTATAGCTCGCTTTCAGATAATGGAGCAATTTGGTCAAGTCCTATTAATGTTGGGTATCCCGTAAATTCACCGGATGATGATCTTTTTTATGTTGTTTCACCTGATAAAACTAAAGCATATTATTCTTCATTTAAAGAAGGTGGTTTTGGTGAAAAAGATAATTACATGATTACTTTCTTAGATCAAAAGCAAGCTCCTCTTACATTGTTAAAAGGTATTGTAAAAGAGTCGAATGGCAATGTTCCTAAAAGTGTAATGATCACAGTTACTGATAATGAGACTGAAAAAGTGGTTGGAATTTACAATACAAATTCCAAAACAGGACAATATTTATTTATCCTTACCCCTGGTAAAAACTATAATATTTCTTACGAATCCGAAGGATTGCTATTTTATTCTGAAAACAGACAAATAGAGAAAAAAACAAACTATTACGAAATTTACAAAGCAGTTCAATTGCCGCCAATTACTATAGGATCAAAAGTAGTTTTAAATAATATCTTTTTTGATTTCGATAAAGCAACACTTCGCAAAACATCAAATGTTGAACTTCGTAACATTCTAAAATTTCTTAATAAATACCCTAAATTAATCATTGAGATAGATGGGTTTACCGATTCTAAAGGAACGTTGGATTACAACAAGAAACTATCTGAAGACAGAGCATTAGCAGTAGTAACATACTTAACCGGAAAAGGGATTAAAAAAGAAAGATTAGTGTCAAAAGGGTATGGTGAATCATCGCCTGATGCCACAAACCAAAATAAAGATGGCAGTGATAATCCTGAGGGTCGTCAATTAAATAGAAGAGTTGAAATGAAAATTTTAGAAATTAAATAACTCCGAATGTTATGAATAACTACATACCAAATTTTACAAATAGAAACAAATATGTCACAAACCCTTTTGTTTCAAACAAAAGAACAGGCATTCGTGCAAAAATCATTCGAATTACGATATGCATCATTTTTATACTTTTTATAGTCTATACTTTTTATAAATAATACAATATGGAACCGAATTTAATTCAACAAAAAGCAGGCTACAATCAGCTTCTTGAATTTGCAAAAAAAGGAACGCTCCCTTATTTGATAATACAATCGTCAGATGATGCTATTAAAACAAAAACGTTGGATGGAATTATCACTTCTTGGAATCGCGGGGCTGAAAAAATATATGGATATACAGAGGCTGAAATAATAGGAAAGAATGTTAATGTCCTTATTCCTCCAAATCAAATTAATGAATTGGATGAATTAATAAAATTAATCATCAGTGGAATAGACATTCCCCACTACGAAACAAAGAGAATAAGAAAAGATGGAGTTATCATTGATGCATCCTTGGCTTTATCACCAATTAAAGATGAAACTGGAAAAACAATTGGTGTTGCAACAGTTTCAAGAGATATTACGGGAAGAACTCAGGCATCACAATATGCAAGAAGTTTAATTGAAGCAAGTTTAGATCCTCTAGTAACTATTAATCCGAAAGGAAAAATTACTGATGTTAATGAGGCTACAGTAAAAATTACAGGGCATGCACGTGAAAATTTAATTGGCACAGATTTTTCGGATTATTTTACTGAACCCGAGAAAGCGCGAGATGGATACAAAAAAGTTTTTCATGAAGGTCTTGTTGCTGATTATCCACTTACAATTCGTAATAAAAATAGCAAATTAACAGATGTACTATACAATGCCTCAGTCTACAAAGATGAAAAAGGAAATGTGCTAGGTGTTTTTGCCGCGGCAAGAGACATTACCGCACAAAAGAAAGCTTCGCAATATGCAAGAAGTTTAATTGAAGCATCACTCGATCCATTGGTTACCATTTCCGTTGAAGGAAAAATTACTGATGTAAATGAAGCTTCAGTGAAAGTAACAGGACTAGAACGAGAAAAATTAATTGGCACAGATTTCTCAGATTATTTTACTGAACCCCAAAAAGCACGTGATGGTTATAAACAGGTTTTTGAAAAAGGATTTGTTGCTGACTATCCCCTCACCATTCATGACAAGAGCGGAAAACTAACGGATGTTTTATACAATGCTTCTGTTTATAAAGATGATAAAGGAAATGTGCTTGGGGTTTTTGCAGCTGCAAGAGATATTACCGCGCAAAGAAAATATGCAGAAGAGTTGACCATAAAAAATGAAGAATTAGAAAAAGCGAAAGAATTGGCTGAAAATTTATCAAATGTAAAGGACCAATTTTTAGCAAGCATGAGCCATGAAATTCGTACTCCTCTTAATGGCATAATTGGTTTTACAAAAATATTACTGAGAAATGGTATCTCAGACAAACAAAAGCCTCAACTGGAAGCCATTAAAACATCTAGCGATATTTTATTAGTATTGATAAACGACATCCTGGATCTCGCAAAAATTGAAGCGGGCAAAATGACTATTGAATCCACTGAATTAAAATTATCAGACCTTGTGAATTCAATTCTTGGAACATTTGAATTACGTTTTCAGGAAAAAGAAATAAAAATAAATAAATCTTACGATAGTCGAATCCCGAAAATATTAATTGGTGATCCGGTTCGAATCAATCAGATCCTGTTAAATCTTTTAAGTAACTCCGTAAAATTTACCAGGAATGGCGGCCAAATAGGCATAGCAGTGAATTTGTTGGAAATGAATGAAGAAAATACAAGTATTGAACTTACGGTTTCGGATACTGGGATTGGAATTCCTGCTGAAAAACTAGAGGTGATTTTTGAACCTTTTACTCAAAGCAGCAGCGACACTGCAAGAAAATACGGTGGAACAGGCTTAGGCTTAAGCATTGTAAAGCGATTGGTGGACCTGATGGGTGGAACTGTATCTGTAAAAAGTCAATTAAACGAAGGGAGTCTTTTCACTATTAGACTGCCACTAAAGAATACTACAGCTACAGAAATTTCTAAAGAAATTGAAACAAAAATTCATACGGATGAGCTTAAGAGACTAGGAAAGTTGAAAATATTATTAGTAGAAGATATTCCTATTAATCAATTTTTGGCCCAAACCATTTTGCATGATTTCGGATTTGAATCCGACACAGCAGAAAATGGGAAAATAGCGATTGAACTTTTGGAGAAAAATAATTATGACATAATTCTGATGGATTTGATGATGCCAGAAATGAATGGATTTGAAGCGACCAAATATATCCGTTCTCAAATGCAGCCACCAAAATCTACCATTCCAATTGTTGCATTAACTGCCGATGTATCAAAAACGGATGTAGAAAAATGCACTGAAGTAGGAATGGATGAATATGTCTCTAAGCCAATAAATGAAACAGACTTACTGAATAAAATTGCTCGCCTTGTAAAGAAATCTGAGGTAACACAAGAAACAAAAATATGCAATCTTGATTATCTGAAAAGTCATTCGCCAAACAACCCAAAATTTCTTTCAGAAATGATAGAAATGATTTTAAAGCAAACACCAGAATATATTTCAGAAATAAAAAGATGCTTAGCTAATTCCGATTGGAACGGAATGCATGGAAATATCCATAAAATAAGACCATCAATTGATTTTATGGGCATGCCAAAGGACATTTCACATGCCGCTAAAATCATGGATGAATACGCTGCCACTCAACAACATCTTAATCTTATCCCCGAACTATTTTCGAAAATTGAAAAAGCATTTCAGCAAGCATACATAGAATTAGAACAAGAATTAATAATTTCAAAATAAAGCCATGAGTAAATTTTTAATATTTCTTGTTGATGACGACCCAATCTTTCTTAAAGTATTGGAAACACAATTCAAAGAACAAACCGATTATGAAGTTCTGACTTTTTTAACTGGAGAGGACTGCCTAAAGAATTTGTCGCAGAAGCCAGATATTATTTTTCTCGATTACTATCTCAACCCCACAAACCCAAACGTGCACAATGGGCTGGAAATTTTGCATGAAATTAAAGCTATTGATTCTAATATACCAGTAGTGATGCTTTCTTCACAAGATCAAATTGAAGTAGCTGTTAATTGCATGAAACATGACGCATTCGATTATATTGTAAAAAGTGAAGGCACATTTATGCGTGCACAAAAAGTTATTGCCGTTCTTTTCAACCAAAAAAAATTAGAAAAGGAAGTAGTATTTTATAAAACCTCTGCCCTCACACTAGAGAAAATGGTTGAAGAAAGAACACGTGAAGTTGTTGAACAAAGACAGTTGATAGAAGAAAAACACAAAGAAATTACTGATAGCATTAATTATGCCGAACACATACAGCGCAGCCTATTGCCCAGCAACAGACTGTTGGAAGATAATTTAAATGAATATTTTGTTTTTTATAAACCTAAAGATGTAGTTAGTGGTGATTTTTATTGGGCGAGTAAA
>CAYWAV010000009.1:41460-44470 GCA_964456225.1 uncultured Chitinophaga sp.
AAAACAAATTTTAGAATTTGTTCCCAACAATATGCCTGTAGGAAAACATGCGAAAGATTCTGTTCCTTTTGCTCAACACACAATAGACTTAAAACAAGGGGATGTTATTTATACAATAACAGATGGCATGTCTGATCAATTTGGCGGCCCAAAAGGAAAGAAGTTTATGAAAAAACAATTAAAAAAATTATTGATTTCGATTTCTCATCTCCCTATGCAAGGGCAAAAAGAAAAGCTTGTCATATCTTTTAACAATTGGAAAGCAGACCTGGAACAAGTTGATGATGTTACAATCCTTGGGATAAGAGTATAACTATACACAATTAAAATAAAACCTAAAATCAAATGACAAATCAAAAAAAAATCAAAGTCTTCCTTGTTGATGATGACCCGATATTTCAAAAAGTATTGGAAACACAATTTAAAGAACGAACCCCGCATGAAATTAAAACTTTTTCAACTGGAGAAGATTGTTTAAAAAAATTAAATGAGAAACCAGATATTATCTTTCTTGATTACCAACTAAACTCTTTGAGTCCTAAAGCGCAAACAGGGTTGCAAATTTTAAATAAAATTAAAGCAATTGATCCTGAGATTGAAGTAGTGATGCTTTCTTCACAAGATCACATCGAAGTTGCAGTTAATTGTATGAAGCACGATGCATTTGATTACATAGTAAAAAGTGAATCTGCATTTATGCGTGCTCAAAAAACTATAAGTGCAATTTTAAAAATAAAAAAAATAAAAAAAGAAGTAGTATTTTATAGAACCTCCTCTATTCTACTTTGTTTTGCGGTTGTTATAACGATTACTATTGTTGTTGTAATTCAGATTTATAATCCGAGTTTGTTAAAATAGTGATACCACACGATACCAGAGACGCCCGCTATTAAAATAGCGGGCGTCTCTGTTTTTAATAATAAATTTAAGATGTGTGAATCATGTAAGTTATGACAAAAGCAATGTAACATTCTAGGGTCTTTCTCAACTCACCTTTGCTCCGATATAATTAAACAAATAAATCTTATTAAAATGAAAAATAAATTAATACTTATTGTGGCAGCTATTGCTCTTTGTTTTCCGAAAACGAATTTCGGACAAGCCCCGGCTTTAGGAACTGTTGCTAACTTTGTTATCTTCTCCTCTAATGGAGCGATTACTCATACAGGAGCAGGGATAAATTCTCACATTACTGGTGATGTTGGTTCACAAATTGGTGGCAATTCTGGTTTTGGAAATGTTGATGGTGTAATGCGCGCTGGTGATGGTGTTACAGCCGCAGCGGTAGCAGACCTAAACACAATGTATCTGGATTTAAGCACACAAGGACCCCCAACGCCCCATGTAGCGTTATTAGGTAGTGAAACATTAACTCCAGGGATATATGGTATTCCTGTACCAGCTACACCATCACTTGGAGGGATTCTTACTTTAGATGGATTAGGCGATCCGAATGCTTATTTTTTATTCCAGTTAGGTGCTGATTTTGCAACAGGCCCCGCAGCAGAGGTTGTACTTATTAACGGTACAAAAGCATGCAATGTATTTTGGTTGGTGGAAGGAGCAGTAAGCATTGCTGTGGGAACTAAAATGAGAGGAAATATTATTGCTAATAACGCAGCAATAAATATAGCTACTGGTGTTTTATTGGAAGGAAGAGCACTTTCTACAACAGGCGCTATTGCTGTTAATACAGGACTCATAGCAACCATGCCAATTGGTTGTGGAAGTCCATTACTTACTGGACCCATTGGACCAAATCTAGCTTCAGCTGCTTGTTATGCAGTATTTTCTTCCAACGGTCCTGTTACGGATGATTTTGCTTCATTCCTTACAGGAGATGTTGGAACCAATTTAGGTTCAACACTTGGTTATGATCCTTTAAAAGTGACAGGTGCTATTCACCCTATTCCTGATGGTTCTACAAATGCATGTGCGACCGATATCGGACCCGCTTATAATTATTTAAACTTATTACCAAATGATATTGAATTGCTATATCCTGCAAGTTTTGGATCTAGTTTAGTTCTTACGCCACATACTTATGTTATGAATGCTGCAGTAACATTTATTGACACTCTTTTTCTAAATGCTGAAGGAAACTCCGCTGCTGTGTTTGTCATTCAAGTAAACGGAGCCTTTTCTACTGGAACATATTCAACCGTTGTCTTACAAAATGGAGCGCAAGCAATAAATGTATTTTGGAAAATTGATGGCGCTGTTACTATAAATGATTTTTCTGTTTTTAAAGGAACTATTATTTCTGCCGGTGCTATCACCTTAAAAACAGGAGTTCAAATTGAAGGAAGAGTACTTACTTCTGTCGGTGCGATAAATACATTTGCTACACTTGTTACAATTCCTGCAGGGTCTTGTGGAACTTTAAGTCCACCGGTTATTACTGCTGAACCTATCAATCAAATAGTATGTTCTGGAAGTTCAGTTAGTTTTTCTGTAACTGCAACTGGTTCAGGTCTGACTTATCAATGGAGAAAAGGCATTGTAAATTTGATTGATGGTGGAAATATTTCAGGAGCAACTACTGCTACACTTACAATTAATCCTGCAACGGTTTTAGATGCCGCTGCAAATTATAATGTTATTGTGAGCGGAACATTAACACCAAATGATACATCAATAAATGTTTCTTTAACTGTTAGCGCAGGCGTTGTTATTACAACAGAACCTGTCAATCAAATAGCATGTGTTGGAGACTCGGTGAGTTTTTCTGTAACCGCAACGGGGAGTGCGCTTACATATCAATGGAGAAAAGGAATTGTAAACTTAATTGATGGAGGAAATATTTCAGGAGCAACCACTTCTACACTTACTATTGATCCAGTAAATATTACAGATGCTGCATTGAATTACAATGTTATTGTAATGAGTACGTGTGGAAACGATACTTCAATAAATGTTTCTTTAACAATTAGCACAGGCGTTGTTATTACGACTGAACCTGTCAATCAAATAGCATGTGTTGGAGACTCGGTGAGTTTTTCTGTAACCG
>CAYWAV010000009.1:44570-60132 GCA_964456225.1 uncultured Chitinophaga sp.
GAACCTGTCAATCAAATAGCATGTGTTGGAGACTCGGTGAGTTTTTCTGTAACCGCAACGGGGAGTGCGCTTACATATCAATGGAGAAAAGGAATTGTAAATTTAATTAATGGAGGAAGTATTTCTGGAGCAACATCATCAATACTTACAATTAATCCTGTAAATATTACAGATGCCGCATTGAACTATAATGTTATAGTAATGAGTGCATGTGGAAACGATACTTCAATAAATGTATCACTTACTGTAAATCCGTCACCAATTGCTGTGGCAGGTAGCAACTCTCCAGTTTGCTCTGGTGACTCTATAATGTTAACAGCTTCAACAATAGTCGGAGCAACTTATTCATGGACAAGCTCAACGGGATATTCGTCATCTTCTCAAAATCCTATAATTGCTCCAGCGATATTATCTGATGCAGGAACTTATTCTTTAACAGTTACATCAGGTGGTTGCACATCAGCCCCTTCAACCACTATAGTTGTAGTAAACAATTGTGGTACTGATTTAAGTGTTGTTAAAACTGTAAGTAACGCAACTCCATTCATTGGAAACACAATCGTATTTACGATTTTAGTTACAAATAATGGTTCTGGTGATGCCACAGGTGTAGCTGTAAACGATGTGCTACAAAGCGGATATGCTTATGTTTCATCAACAACAACAACGGGTTCATATACTCCTTCAACAGGAGTATGGACAATTGGTTCATTAACCAGTGGGTCAACTGCAACACTCACGATAACCGTTACTGTGCTAGAGGATGGTAATTATGTAAACACGGCTATTGTTTATGGCAACGAGATTGATTCGGATATGACCAACAATAATTCTTCTGTTGAAACATTCCCAACAGACTTTAATATTCCAGAAGGCTTCTCACCAAATGGAGATGGAATAAACGATGCATTTGTAATTCGTGGAATTAACAATTATCCTGAAAATACATTTGCAATATTCAATCGTTGGGGAGATAAAGTGTTTGAAGCAAACCCTTACCAGAATGAATGGACAGGAAAATGCACAACAGGATTAAGAGTTGGAGGAGATGAATTACCAATTGGTACATACTTCTACGTACTTGACTTGGGTGATGGCTCAGATATATTTAAAGGAACCATTTATCTGAACAAATAATAAAACAGAATAGAAAAAATCTTGAAATAAAATTAAAAAAAAATGAAAACACTAAACAAAATAACAGTAGCATTGGCTTTAACCACAATTGGTTTCGGAGTCAATGCACAGCAAGCGCCAATGTACACACATTACATGTACAATACATTGTCTGTCAATCCTGCTTATGCCGGAAGCAGAGATGCCTTAACGATAACAGCGCTACATCGTTCGCAATGGGTTGATTTTAAAGGAGCACCTGTGACACAAACACTCACCGCTCACACTCCTTTAGGAGAACACATTGGAGTTGGACTATCGTTCTCGAATGATAAAATAGGCCCTGTCAATAATACCTCTGCATTTGTTGATTTTGCTTACATCATGAAATTAAACAAAAAGGCGAAACTTTCATTAGGTCTTAGTGCTGGTGCTAATATTTTTCAAGCAAGCCTAAGTTCACTTAATCTTGATCAGCAAACAGATCCTGTGTTTACAAACAACATCAGTAATCGCACAACACCAAATTTTGGTTTTGGTGCTTATTATTATATGGAGCGTTTCTACCTAGGTGTGTCAGCACCCAATTTGTTGGAAAATAATTATTCCACAATAACTCAGGCCGATGGAACAACCTTGAATGGAAAAGAACAGAGACACTACTTTTTAATTGCTGGAACAATGATCAGATTGTCTGACAATCTGGATTTAAAACCAACAGCGTTAATAAAATTGACACCTGCAGTTCCTGTGCAAGCAGATGTTACGGCATCTTTCATCATCATGCAAAAATTATTAGTGGGTGCTATGTTTCGCACCGGTGATGCTGTAGGTGGATTAATAGGATTTGATGTTACTCAGCAATTGCACTTAGGTTATTCCTACGACTGGTCGTATGGATTAAAAACAGCAAAGTATAATAAAGGGAGTCATGAAATAGTATTAAGATATGATTTTATTTCTGGGAGCAAAAAGCAAATTCATTCACCAAGATATTTCTAAATAAAAACTAATTCCAACTGTGCGAAAGCTAAAGTGGATAAAACAAAAAAAAGATGAAAAAATTATTTATACCTATATTATTTCTACTAGCAATCGGCAGCAATTGTGTCGGGCAGGAAAAGTCACGAAATGAATTAAAAGGAGACAAACACGTCTTTAGATATTCATATGAAAAAGCAATTGAATCATATACTAATGCAAAAGATTTAAGTCCAGAAGGACAGCGAAAATTAGCTGAAAGCTATTGCAAAATAGGAGAAACTCAAAAAGCAGAAATTGTATACTCCAAGTTAATCAACTCATCAACAGGAGTAATTCCTGAGGATCATTATACGTATGCAATGATCTTAAAAGGTGAAGGCAAATATAATGACGCTAATAAATCCATGGACATTTTTAAAGGATTAAACCCTTCTGATTTACGTGCAAAGGATTATGAGGCTCATAAGAATGAATTATCTGCTCTTTTAAAAGATGATGGGAAATATAAATTGGTGCATTTAGATGTCAACACAAATGATCAGGATTTTGGCACATGTTATTATAAAGACAAAATTGTTTTTTCTTCAACAAGAGCAAAAGCTAAAATGTTCAAAAAAACATATAATGGAAATGGAAAACCATTCTTAAATATGTACGTTTCCGACATCAAAGACAATCAATTATCAGATCCCGAAGTATTTGATAAAAGTTTGGGAAGCAAAATGCATGATGGACCTGCAAGCTTTAATAAAGAAGGTACTTATATGGCATTCACTAGGAACCACCGTAAAGATAAAAGCAAAGATAAAATAGTAGAGCTTCAACTTTATTTCAGTACTTATAAAGATGGAGATTGGTCAAAGCCGGAGCGTTTTGTTTTTAATAACGAGGGATATTCAGTTGGACATCCTGCTTTATCAGCTGATGGCAACACAATGTACTTTGTTAGTGATATGCCGGGTGGTTTTGGGGGAACGGATATTTACAAAACAACAAAAATTGACAAAGGAGAATGGACAAAACCAGAAAATCTTGGAGATAACGTAAATACAGAAGGAGATGAAATGTTCCCATACTATGAAGAGAACAATGGCACATTACTTTTTTCTTCCAACGGACGTTTTGGACTTGGTGGACAGGATATATTTATTGCTGTCATGAATGGTTCTGGTTTCGGCAACGTACATAATGCAGGTGCTCCACTTAATACACAATATGATGACTTTGCATCTATAATTGATGGAAAAACAAATAAAGGATATTTTTCTTCTAATAGACAGGGCGGAAGTGGATATGACGACATCTATACAGTTGAGTTCTTAAAAGGATTAGATGCACGGAAAAAAATAGAAGGAATGGCAATAGATAAAAATGGAACTGCAATTCCAAAAACATTTATAACATTACTTGATGAAAAAGGAAATATACTTGATACAATAACAACTAAAGATGATGCTACTTTTTCCTTTTTTGTTGATTCTGACAAAAAATTTAAATTAATCGGAAAAAAAGAAAGCTATATCGATGGCGAAAACATTGCAAACACTTTAGGTAAAGAACTTATTGTTAAAGCAGATATAACACTACTTACAAAGAAAGAAATTGTTGCTCAAAAAATAGAGACGGAAACTGATTTAGGAAAAATAGCAGAAATGGAAAATATCTACTTTGATCTAGACAAATCAAATATTCGCCCCGATGCAGAAAAAGAACTAAACAAGATTGTATCAATAATGAATGAATATCCAAAGATGAAAGTTGAGCTTTCAGCCTATACGGATTGCAGAGAAACAAAAAAATACAATCAGATTCTATCTGATAAAAGAGCAAACACTGCAGTTGAGTATATTAAGAAAAGAATCACAAATCCAGAGCGAATTCAAGGTAAAGGATATGGAGAAACAAACTTAGAGAACGGGTGTTCATGTGATGGAGATGTTGTTTCCGATTGTTCTGAAGATGATCATCAAAAGAACAGAAGGTCTGAATTTACAATCATCAAGCCTGCAACGGTTAAAAATTAATCTAACTTTTATAAAGAAGCGTTATTCCTTAACTGGAGTAGCGCTTTTTAGTTAAAAACAAGGATGTGTGAATAATGTAACTAATCAAGAATGTTATGTAACACATCCACGTCTATAACAACCCACCTTTGTCACGTGAAAACTAATTCACAACAAATAATACTACAAATGAAAAACGCAACAGAATTAAAAGGAAACTGGAATGAAACCAAAGGAAAACTAAAACAAAAATTTGCAATGCTAACTGATAGCGATGTATTATTAGTAGAAGGAAAGCAAGATGAAATGCTAGGAAGACTACAAATAAAGCTTGGAAAAACAAAAGCAGAAATTCAAAAACTAATTTCTGAATTGTAACTAAATAAAAGTAACCAACAAAATAATAAAAAAAATATGAAAAAAACAATTTTTACACTGGCACTTACAGCAGTTGTTGCCGGTACAGTACTTACAGGATGTGATTCTTCTCCCGAAAAGGCAGACACAGCTAAAGCAATTTTAGAGCAATCTAATCAAGATTTAGAAAAGGAACAACAAGAATACAACGATCAATATGAGCAGTTTAAAATGGAGTCGAATGAACGAATTGCTGCCAACGAAAAAACTATTCTGGAATTGAGAGCTGAATCTAAAAAATTGAAAAAGGAAGCAAAAGAAGAACAAGAAAAAACAATTGCATTGCTGGAAGAAAGAAATGAAACAATGAAATCAAAAATTAAAGAATTTAAAAAAGACGGAAAAGAACAATGGGAGTCCTTCAAGAACGAATTTAGTCACGATATGGATGCGCTTGGCGAATCCTTAAAAGGGCTTACAAAGAATGACATAAAATAATTTTAAAACACAATAACTATGAAAAAATTGAACTCTATAACCCTTTTACTTGTGTTGCTTACAAGTATTGGTATCGCACAGGAAAATGAAACAGATAATCGCGAAAAGTTTCAGGTTGGATTAAAAGCAGGCTTAAACTACTCAAACGTATATGACGAAAGTGGCGATGAATTTCGGGCAGATGCAAAATTCGGCTTAGCCGCTGGAGCCATTATGGCAATACCAATAGGAAAATACTTTGGTATTCAACCTGAAGCTTTAATTTCGCAAAAAGGATTCAGAGCAGATGGAAGAAGCCTTGGTACTCCATACTCATTTACAAGAACTACCACATATCTTGATGTTCCCTTGCAATTTGCATTGAAGCCGAGCGAATTTATAACCATCTTGGCTGGACCGCAATTTTCTTATTTGCTACATAAAAAAGATGTGTTTACAAGCTCTCCAAATAGCTATGCACAAGAACAAGAGTTCAAAAATGACAATATTCGAAAAAATATCTTTGGAGTTGTTGGTGGAATAGATATCAATCTAAGACATTTTGTCTTAGGTGGCAGAGTTGGTTGGGACATTCAAAATAACAATGGAGATGGCACATCCAACACTCCCCGCTACAAAAATGCATGGTTTCAAGGAACCGTTGGTTACAATTTGTACAAAAACTAAGTGTATACAATAATCTAAAATAAAATGAAAAAAATAATTTTTATCTCCGTTGCAATTTTCACATTTGCTTTTACTTGCAAGGCTCAGGATAAGCCAGAAGCTGAAAAGTATGGAAACACATTAAACTTAGGTATTGGTATAGGTTACTATGGTCACGTAGGTCATCCGGTTCCACTTGGAACATTAAACTATGAATTTGATGTGGCAAGAAATTTTACGCTGGCTCCTTTTGTTGGAATGTATGCCTATCAAAATTACTATTATTGGGGGAACCCTGATAAACCAAATGGTGATCCTTCTTATCGATTGTACTCGTATCGTGAAATAGCAATTCCGGTTGGAGTAAAGGGAACCTACTACTTTGATCAATTGTTCCGTGCTAATTCAAAATGGGATTTTTATGCTGCTGGGTCTGTTGGATTCGTCTTCAGAAGTGTAACATGGGAAAATGGCTACTATGGAGATAAACGTATTTATCAAACAGCAAATCCATTGCACATTCAAGCACATGTTGGCGCGGAGTACCACATGACTAAAAAAGCAGGTTTGTTTCTTGACCTTTCAACTGGTGTTTCAACTTTTGGATTAGCAATACATTTTTAAAACTAAACAAAATGAATATAAACGAAATGATGTTTGGCGGACCTAAAAAAAAAGTGCCGATGCCAGATGAAAATAAACACAATAACGATGCAGATAAATCTGGGACCGATAGGGATGCTGACAAAACAGAGCATAATGGACATGGGAAACCAGATAAGTTTGATAAACCAAAAAGAGAAACAGATCCTGACCGAACAGGCATAGATACTGATTCAGACAAAACTAAAAATATAAACTAATAAAAAACTAAAAATATAAACTAATAAAAAACTAAAACCATGGGAAATTTACTTTATGCAATAGCTGTCATACTTATTATAGTATGGGCAATCGGATTCTTAGGCTATAATTCTGGAGGAATTATTCATATCCTTCTTGTTATCGCTGTAATCGCAGTAATATTAAGAGTAATCAGCGGGAATAAGCCCGTATAAATAAATAGTTAAACAATTAAATTAAAAAAACATGAGCACAGGAAAAGTATTAATTGGTGTATTGGCAGGCGTAGCCGTTGGTGCATTGGTAGGAGTGTTATTTGCACCAGATAAAGGTTCAGAAACAAGAAAGAAAATTGCAAAAAAAGGTTCTGATTCGGCAGATGACTTGAAAGAGAAATTTGAAGAATTACTAAGTAGTCTTACTGAAAAATTTGAAGCCGCAAAGGAAGAAGCTGCTGAATTATATTCAAATGGAAAAGAAAAGGCACAAGAAATTAAAAAAGAAGCAAAAGCTGCTATGAGTTAAATTTTAATCATCGGAGTTTTTACCCCAAAACACAAAATTATGGAAAACAAAATAGATTTTATAGAGCCATTATTTGAAAGCGCGAAAGATTACGGCACTACTAGTTATGAGTTAATTAAACTAAAAGCAGTTGACAAGACTGCGGATGTAGTTTCCACATTCATTTCTCGGGGTGCTGTAGTTCTTGTTCTTTCTATGTTTATGATCATCGCAAACTTTGGTTTGGCTTTGTGGATAGGCGACTTGCTTGGTAAAACCTATTTTGGATTCTTTTGTGTTGCTGGATTTTATCTTTTAGCAGGAGCTCTATTGTATTTCTTTATGCATAAAAAAATAAAAAAACATGTTAGCGATTCAATCATTTTACAAATGCTTAATTAAATAATATGCAAAAAATAACGTCTGTAATCGAGCTGAGAGAATCGATTCGCCTACTTGAAATAAAACACAAAAATGAAGGATTACTTTTAAAAGAGCAATTTAATATTTCTGTAGAAAGCATCAAGCCTATAAATTTGATCAAAAACACCATTTCACAACTAATAACTCAGCCAGATTTTAAAGCTGATTTAATGAAAACAACTCTGAGTTTAGCTGCAGGATATCTTTCTAAAAAAATGGTTGTTGGTTCAACTCACAACCCATTTAAGCAGATGTTGGGAACCCTTTTACAAATGGGCGTAACAAGCATTGTATCTAAAAATGCTGATGGAATAAAATCAACTATCAGCAATGTAATCACAAATTTTCTCCATAAAAAAGAAGTCCAAGAATAGATGAATTCAGAACTTAAGTTTCCGTTCTACGCAAAGGTCTCATTGATTTTTATTGGGCTTTTTGCTTTTATATATATGCTTGATTTGGGACAACACATTATTGTTCCCATCATTTACTCCACGATTATTGCCGTGCTAATAAGCCCAATGGTTCAATTTTTTATTAGAAAAAGGATGAGTCGATTTTTTGCAATCTCATCTTCTATACTTCTAATTTCAATTGTTATCATCGCATTGCTTATTCTTTTGTCCACACAGCTCTCAGAATTCACCGATGCCTTTCCAAAATTAATTGATAAATTCTATGAAACATTAAATCAAACCATAATTTGGGCATCCGAGAACTTTAACATTAGTACTCAAAAAATTAATTCATTTTTAAACGACACTAAAACCGAGATGATCAGCAAGAGCAGAGCATCCATTGGATTAACCTTAACAACAGTTGGCGATGCCCTAGTTGTAATAGTACTAATTCCTGTTTACGTCTTTATGATTCTATTTTATGAACCACTATTATTAAATTTTATAAGAAAGGTATTTGGAGATGTGCATAAAAAAAAAGTAAACGAAGTTCTTGGGTCTACAAAAATTATCGTTCAAAAATACTTGATAGCACTATTAATGGAAGCCGGAATAATTGCAATTCTTAATTCCATCGGTTTGTATATCATTGGAATAGAATATGCGATTTTACTGGGACTCCTAGGCGCAGTCCTAAATATCATCCCATACTTAGGAGGAGTAATTGCAATGTGTATCTACACAATAGTCGCATTAGTTTCTAAAAATTCAATATCGTATGCAGTTTATGTATTGATACTCTATTCAATAATTCAACTCATTGACAATAATTTTATTGTACCAAAACTTGTTGGTTCAAAAGTGAAAATAAACGCCTTGGTTTCTATTATTGCTGTCATCGTTGGTGGAGCATTGTGGGGAGTGCCAGGAATGTTTATTTCCCTACCACTCACAGCAATTATAAAATTAATTTTTGATCACATTGAAAGTTTACAACCTTGGGGATATTTATTGGGCGATACCATGCCTCCAATTACTATATTTAAAATCAATCTAAAAAAATAGGACACAATTATTTTAGAACGATAGATAAGAAAAAATTGGAAAAGAGTGTTTCTTCTTTCTCGTTCATTCGAATTATAGCAACATACTCCAAATACGGTCTCAAAAACGCAATAGTTTGACGCTTCCAGAATTAAATCAGGCAAATTATATCTTCATTACTCTGAAAAAGGATTCAGCCTTAGTAAAATTACTTCTTCTCGTGCAAAAAAAATTTCTTATTAAATGACAATTGATACCATTCATTTTGAGGTAAAATTGAATGGAATTAAATTAGCTGATGAAACAATACCTGTACAATTAAAGCAAGCTCACAATAGTATCGATACCGTTGAAATCCCTATTCACCTCTCGATAGAACGCACACGAAATGTAATAGAAAATTTAGAAGGCCAAGATTCTACAATACGGACTAAAACAATACTAGCTCACTTGTTCAAAACTCAAAAAGAGAAGATGATATAAGTGACCTGCTAAATGATATTGACACCACCATCCAGTCTGTGAGAAAAATTGCGACAAGCCTTCGATCTGGAATTCTGAATACACTTGGATTAATTCCTTCTATTGAATGGCTAGTTAAAGCGTTTGAAAAGAAATCAAAAATAAAATATATCTTCGATTATGATTATAACAAATACAAATATGAAAAGGGCATTTCAATTTGTTTTTTCCGAATATGCCAAGAAGCCTTGATAAATGCTTTAAATATGCCGAAGCGACAGAAACTATTATTTGCATAAAACAAAGTCCTGGATCTTTATTTCTCAAAATATCTGATAATGGAAAAGGAATTATAAGTGATAAAATGGAAAATCCATTTTCAATGGGTTTGCTAGGAATGCGGGAAAGAGCAAGAATTATTGGGCCAATTTTAAAATATTGACTAAAAAAATACAGGTACAACAATACAAATTTTCATAAAATTTAAATAGCATGATAAAAATTTTATTGGCAGATGACCACCCTTCTATTCGTAAAGGATTAAAGTCAATGCTATCACATCTGCATGAGAAATAACTTTTGTGCTTACTTTTCCTTTTCTGGATAACAAACCTAAAACCGGAGTTTTATGCATACCTCCTGTTGAAAGTTTTCCTTCAGCTTTTAATGCTAGTTTTTGTTTGCGATGTTTGTTTTTAACTTTGCCTCCAATATATGTTTCATCCGCTTCCACTATGCCTTTTAGAAGTTTATCATTCTTGTTATCCATCGCATCTCGCAAACGCTTTTGGAGATACCAAGCTGTATCTTTGTTTACTTTTATATGTCGAGATAATTGCATAGAGGAAATTCCTTTTTTTGCATTTAATATCAAACTGATTGCAATAAACCATTTTGGTAATGGCAAATTGGATGATTCAAAAATAGTTCCCACCGTTACACTAAAACTTTTATTACATGCATTACAATGATGACGCAATTCTTTTTTCAATGAGCTGATCCTTTCCGATTCGCAATACGGACAGGCTACCGTATTTTGCCAGCGTAATTCCTCTAAATACTTGATACACTTACGTTGTGTATTCAATTTCTTTGTTATTTCTATTAGTTCCATTTTGCTAAGATCCATTTTCTCTACCATATTATGGGATATAGCCTTTTAAAAGGGGGAATTGTTCTAACAATCATTTCAGTAATATTTCCTTATACGCTTGCTCAGTATTTCTTCTGTTATAAGAAAAAGTACTATTTCGGAGTACATCCTTCTCCTTTGGAGAAGGTGTCCGAAGGACGGATGAGGTCGGAGGTGCATAAAAAAATCCCCGAACGATTATCGTCCGAGGATTTTTTCTAATATCTATAATCTAATATCTCACATCTAATTAATGTCCACCACCATCTATTTCGCCTTCCGCTAAAGGAACCGTTTGTGGAACGTAATCATGTTCTTTGCCAGGCTTGCTGTAATCGTATGGCCAACGGTGAACTACAGGCAATGCGCCAGGCCAATTCCCGTGTGTATTTGCCATTGGTGTTGTCCACTCCAATGTATTCGAGTTCCAAGGATTTTGTTCTGATTTTGGTCCGCGGAACATAGAATAGAAGAAGTTGAATAAGAAAATTACTTGCACTGCAGCAGCTAAAGCGGCAAATGAAGTGATAAAAATATTGATGTCAATTAAGTTATCGAACATTGGGAATGCGCTGTTAGAATAATATCTACGTGGCACACCCGCTAATCCTAAAAAGTGCATTGGGAAGAATACTCCGTAAGCAGCAATGAACGTTCCCCAGAAATGAATGTATCCCAAGTTTTTATTCATGTGACGTAAAAACAATTTTGGGAACCAATGATAAACACCCGCACACATACCCAAGATAGCCGACACACCCATTACAATGTGGAAGTGAGCTGTTACAAATTGTGTATCGTGAATGTTGATGTCCAACGCTGAATCGGCAAGGATGATACCTGTTAAACCACCGGAAATAAATGTAGATACCAATCCAATTGCAAACAACATCGCTGGAGTGTAACGGATATTTCCTCTCCATAAAGTAGTGATATAGTTAAACGCTTTCACAGCAGAAGGAATCGCAATCAATAATGTAGTGAATACGAACACCGACCCTAAGAACGGATTCATCCCTGTCATAAACATGTGATGACCCCAAACTATGAAAGAAAGAAATCCGATAGCGATGATAGAACCAATCATTGCACGGTAACCAAAAATTGGTTTACGTGAGTTTACTGAAATGATTTCAGAAGTTAAACCCAATGCTGGTAAAATGATGATGTATACCTCGGGGTGACCTAAGAACCAGAATAAATGTTCGTATAAAATCGGGCTACCACCTGTTTGCTCTAATGCTTGTCCGCCAATATAAATATCGGATAAGTAAAACGATGTTCCGAAACTACGATCGAAAATCAAAAGTAATGCAGCAGAAAACAATACAGGGAAAGAAAGAACACCTAAGATTGCAGTTACGAAGAATGCCCAAATAGTAAGTGGCAAACGTGTCATGCTCATTCCTTTTGTACGAAGCTGAATAACCGTTACGATGTAATTCAATCCGCCTAACAATGCAGATACAATGAATAAACTCATAGAAACCAACCACAATGTCATACCCAATTTAGATCCATCCATTGCTTGTGGCAATGCACTTAAAGGAGGATAAACGGTCCAACCACCTGATGCAGGTCCTGTTTCAACAAAAAATCCCCACATCATAATAACACTTGACAAGAAGAAGAACCAATAAGAAAGCATGTTCAGGAATCCGGAAGCCATATCACGTGCTCCAATTTGATATGGAATTAATAAGTTAGAGAAAGTTCCGCTCAATCCACCTGTTAATACCATAAACACCATTACAGTTCCGTGGATAGTAACAAGCGCCATGTAAACACTCGGATCAATTGTTCCGCCTTTACCCCATTTGTCGCCTAACAAGAAATTGATGATAGCGAATTTTTCTCCTGGCCATGCCAATTGCAAACGGAAGATGAACGACATCAACATCGCAAGGAAAGCCATAATAACAGCAGTTATCAAAAACTGACGAGAAATGGTTTTATGGTCTTGACTAAAAATGTATTTCGCCACAAATGATTGTTCATGATGATGTTCATCGTGACTATCGTGACCGTGGTGACTTTCGTGATGACCGTGATTATCTGACATATGCTAAATTATTTTATTATTGAATATTTTAATTTTCTATTATTTTATAATTGCTACTTCTTTAGGAGCATCAACAGGCTTTGCAAAAAATGCAGGCTTTGTTGCTAACCATTTTTTATAATCAGCTTCTGAATCAACTATAACAGTCATTTGCATGTTGTAGTGACTTTTTCCACAAATTTTATTACACAATAAAATGTAATTAAATTCATATGGCTTTTCTGTTCTTCCTTCTTTTTTTGCTTTTGCCGAACGAATCTCATTTATATCTTTTACCTGTTGAATTACGTAAGGATCTTTACGCATTTGTTCCGTTGTAATTGTAGGAGTAAAGTGGAAATAGGTTGTCATCCCTGGAACACAATTCATTTGTGCTCTAAAGTGAGGGAAGTATGCACTGTGAATTACATCACGTGAACGGAATTTAAATTCTACTTCTTTTCCAACTGGGATATGCATTTCATTTTTCACAACAATATCATCCACTCCTTCTGCACTTGTTGAATCCATTCCAAGGTCGTTGGTAGGAGTAATTAATCGATAGTTTGCATTTCCTAATTTATTGTCAGTTCCTGAATAACGGGCAGTCCAATCGTACTGTTTTGCGTATAATTCAACAACCATTGAATTAGGGTTAGCATCCTCAGTAATTTTATTCCATGAACGTAATCCGAAAATGATGATTACCGCTAAAACGATAGCTGGAATAATGGTCCAGATCATTTCTAATTTATTATCGTGTGCCAAATAAGTGACTTTGATTCCTTTGCGACCATAATATTTGTATGCGAACCAAAACAAAGCAACGTGAGTGATTGCAAGCACTATAAATATGATTATCATGTTGAAGTTAAATAACCAATCGATTTCAACACCATGCTCCGATGCAGAAACAGGAAGCATACGCGGAGCGAATTCAACCAGGTTCCAGATAGTGTATGCAAAAAACGCGAACAAGAAAAGCAACATTAATCTTGCTTGTAACCTATTATCCTTTTCGGTGATCACTTCAGGTTTTGCTCCTTTTAAGCTGGAGGCAAGTTCGAAAACCCTCACCAAATAGCCAATTGCAAGAACTCCTAAAATTATGGCAACGTAAACTAAAACCTTTATCATAGTATTTGAATTGTTAATTCGTTATTGTGTATCGTCTTTGATCTAAAAATTTAATCTTAATAATGATGATGTAAACTTTCATCCAAGTAAGGATGTTTTTCAATCATCAATGGTCTCTTCGCTAATGCTTTGTGCACTACAAACAGCAATAATCCTAAGAATCCTAAAGCAGTTCCGATTTCCATCCATCCTAAGCTATGGTGTCCGTGCACTGTACCAGGCATTACCATCATATAAACATCTAGCCAGTGTCCGATAAAAATGATGAAACCAACAATCATTAAGAAATAATAATTACGTTTTGAATCACGGCTCATTAATAAAATCATTGGGAATGCAAAGTTCATTACGAATACAGTCCACATTAAACCCATATAACCAAAACTGTGTAAACGATCGTGGAAATAAATAATCTCTTCAGGAATATCTGTGTACCAGATTAACATGAATTGGCAGAACCAAAGGTAGCTCCACAAGAAACTGATGGCGAACACCCATTTACCCACATCGTGAATGTGACTGTCGTTTACTTGAGGCAAATATCCTTTGCGTTTTAAATAAATGATGAAAAGAATAAGTGTTGTCATTGCAGAAATCCACATTCCGGAGAATGCGTACCATCCGTACATGGTGCTAAACCAATGAACGTCTAAAGACATCATCCAATCCCAAGAAGCAGTAGAAGAAGTAACAGCAAAAAACACTAAAAATGTTGCCGCTCTTCCCATTGTTTTGAAGTGGAGCTTTGTTCCACCTTGCAAATCTTGTTCAACAGAACTCTTGATGAAATTTCTTTGAAACAAACACCATACGCCAATATAAATAAGAGTTCTTAACCAGAAGAACCAGTTGTGGTCACCGAAATAACCATGCTTGTTTGAAATCACCTCATCGTACTCAGGAGAAGTTGGATCAATTACTGCAGGATCCATCCAATGATATAAATGATGTAAATGAAATTGTCCGGCAAGTAATACAAGAATAATAACAGATGCACCAACAGGTAAATAACAAGAGATTGCTTCGTATACTCTTTTCACAGCAACCGACCATGCAACCTCGGCAGCGTATTGTAATGCCATAAAGAAAGTAGCGCCTAATGCTATCCCCATGAAGAACCATCCATTCACCAATAAGTTTGCCCACATGCGTGTTCCTGCATGATAAGTATCGTGTGTTGCGCCTTCCGGACCATGGTCGGTTAAAAAACCGGCAATGATGGTAACTAAGCCTATAGCCATTAAACCAAAGGTGATGTTTCTGGTTTTATTAGTAAACGTATAGTTATTATTCATATCTGTTTGCATTTATCTTTTTATTCTCAAAAATCGTTTTACTATTAATTAATGTGCTTCTGTTTTTACTGCTGCTATAACCGTTGAATCAACTGCTAATGGAGCAGGAGCTTCAACACCATTTGGATATTGTAATTTTTTGATGTGTAAAATTATTTTCCAAATTTCTGCTTTGCTTACTAGCGAAGAATGAGAACCCATAATTCCTTTACCATAATAGATAGAGTGAAACATTTTTCCTTCAGATAAAGCCATAACAACCGGCCCTTTGTAAGATGGTGGCGGTCCTGATAATTTTGATGCAACCAATCCGTCCGCTTCTCCACCAGTACCATGACAGTGAGTACAAAATTTAACGTACAACTCTTCTCCTTCTGCTAAGTTTTCAGCATTTCTAGTAAAAGGATTGTGTAAATATCTTCCCGCATTTGCATATCCTGCAGTATCATTTCCGTATGGATAAGGCATAAAGCCTCTTGGAATTGTTCCACCTACAGGTAGTCTGTTTGCTTGCAAAGTATCTCCGGTTTCCTTACCATTATTAATGGTAACGTATGCCATATTTGTTTCTAATGATGGTGAGCGATACATGTCGGGCATGAATTCAACACCTGGGCTATTTGAATTCTTTTTTCCACAAGACGAAGAAGCTATTGCAACACAGCCAAACACCGCCATTA
>CAYWAV010000009.1:60232-67474 GCA_964456225.1 uncultured Chitinophaga sp.
GATTTGTTTTCTTCTTTTGTTTCAACGATCATCAAAAATTTATCATCTGTTGTTCTAGGATCAGGATTTTTTGCTTTTACTCCTGGAAGCATCCAACAACGTAAATAATAAGTGATAACCATTCCATGTCCAGCACACAATACTGTTGATTCGAACGTAATGGGAATAAAAGCAGGAACGTTCATGAAATAAGCCATACTTGGTTTACCACCTATATCAGTAGGCCAATCGCTAACCATCATGTACCACATCATTAAGGTTGCTAATAACATTCCTGTTAAACCGTAAATAAATGCACAGATGGCAATCCATGTTCTTGGAACACCGATAGCGGCATCTAATCCGTGAATAGGGAAAGGTGAAAAAACATCTTTCACTTTAATTCCTTGCGACTTAAGTGTGTTTGCTGTTTCCAACAAAGGAACTTCATCGTCATAAATTGCGTGTATTGCTACTGTACTCATATTTCTTATTTTATAAATCCTTATTTTATATTCTTTATTCTAATCTTTGTCATTCGCTCTGTCACTTCGAGCGGAGTCGAGAAGCCTAATGGTGTGCGTGTGCTGAAACCGCTTTTGCTTTGTGTTCTTGTCCGGATGCTTTCAAAATTGATTTCAACTCGGCTTGTGCAATTACCGGGAAATATCTGGAGAACAATAAGAAGAATGTAAAGAACATTCCGATTGTTCCTGTAAAAATTCCGATATCAATAAATGTTGGGTGATACATGTTCCATGTTGATGGAATGAACGTACGACATAACGTTGGAACGATAATTACAAAACGCTCGAACCACATACCAATGTTTACAACGATTGACATGATAAATGTGAACATTAAATTGGTTCGTAATTTTTTAGACCAGAAAAGTTGAGGTGAAACTACGTTACAAGTCATCATGGCTGCATAAGCCCACCAGTATGGACCCGTAGCACGATTCAAGAATGCATATTGTTCGTATTCAACTCCTGAATACCAAGAAATAAATAATTCAGTTAAATAAGCAACACCTACAATTGAACCTGTAACAATAATTACAATGTTCATGTATTCAACGTGCTTAACAGTAATGTAACTTTCTAAATGATATACTTTACGAACAATCAACAACAAGGTCAATACCATCGCAAATCCTGAGAATACCGCTCCAGCAACGAAATAAGGAGGGAAAATGGTGGTGTGCCAACCCGGAACTACCGATGTAGCAAAGTCCATTGATACAATAGAGTGAACCGAGAATACAAGTGGTGTAGATAAACCCGCAAGTACTAAAGATACTTCTTCGAAACGGCTCCAGTGACGAGCACTTCCGCCCCAACCAAAACTCAACAAGCCGTACATTTTCTTAGCAAATGGTTTTACTGCTCTATCGCGAACCATTGCAAAATCAGGAACCAAGCCAGTATACCAGAAAACTAAAGAGATGGAGAAATAAGTAGAAACCGCGAATACATCCCATAATAACGGAGAGTTGAAGTTAACCCAAAGAGAACCGAATTGATTTGGCAATGGAAATAACCAATAATCTAACCAAGGGCGACCTGTGTGTAACAATACGAAGATGGCAGCACACATAACGGCAAAAATCGTCATTGCTTCTGCAGAACGGTTAATTGCCATACGCCATTTTTGACGGAATAATAATAATACGGCAGAAATTAATGTGCCAGCGTGACCAATACCAATCCACCAAACGAAGTTAGTGATATCCCAAGCCCAGTCAACACCATTGTTTGAACCCCAAACCCCAATACCTGTACCAATGGTATAAGCCAAACAGCCGATACCCCACATAAAGCAAATAACAGATACCGTAAGTAGGATGTACCAATACTTGTTAGCCTTGCCTTCAATTGGTTTAACAATATCTTCAGTAATCTGATGATACGATTTGTTTCCAAGAATTAACGGCTCTCTAATTTCTGATTCGTGCTGCATATTATCTAAAAAAATTATAAATTATAAATTCTTAAGTTTAGTTTTTTAAGCGTGTGCTTTTTCTGATTTTACTTCTTCAGATTTCCCTTCATGTCCTTCAGTATGTTTTCCTTCTTCAATCGAATGATCAGAATTTCTCACTTTTGTTAAATAAGAAACAGTTGGTTTGATTCCGAGTTCCTCAAGTATGAAATAATTACGTTCGTCTTCTTTTCTTAAGATGGTAACTGCACTATTTTCGTCATTTAAATCACCAAACCAAATTGCATTGGTAGGACAAGATTGTTGACAAGCTGTTTTTATGTCGCTGTCTACTAATTTACGTTCTGCTTTTTTAGCTTCTAATTTTCCACCTTGAATACGTTGAACACACATAGAGCATTTTTCCATAACACCACGTGAACGAACAACAACATCCGGATTTAAAACCATACGGCCTAAATCATCTTGTGTTGGATTGAATGTGTAATCAGGGTTTTCGTTATAGTTGAACCAGTTGAAACGTCTAACTTTAAAAGGACAGTTGTTAGCGCAGTAACGAGTTCCAACACAACGGTTATAAGCCATTGCATTTAATCCGTCTGAACTATGGTTGGTGGCAATTACGGGACAAACTGTTTCACAAGGAGCGTGGTTACAGTGTTGACACATCATTGGCTGGAAAACAACTTTTGGATTTTCCGTTGATGGATTTTCCATATCCAAATACATCTGAATTGCACCTTCGCCAGTTTCTTTAGCAACATCTTTTGTCATGTCACTGCTGTAATAACGATCGATACGCAACCAGTGCATTTCGCGGGTTTTCATTACTTGTTCTTTACCAACTACTGCCACGTTGTTCTCTGCAGTACAACTTACAACGCAAGCTCCACAACCGATACAAGAGTTTAAGTCGATGGTCATTCCCCATTTATGTCCTAATCTTTCGTGCTCATTCCATAAATCAATATCAGCAGCTTTTACAACTCCTGCATGTGTAACCAACATTTCATCATGGTTACCTGACTTTGGATTTTTTTGATATTCTGATAAAATAGTTTCCTTAACAATTTCACGACCCATCATGGTATGATGAATTTGTGTTCCTGCCAATTCTGTTATTTCATTTGTATTTTCAATTGTAACGCTCAATGAACCATAAGCCATTGTGCCATTCATCATTTGAACAAATGGATAAGCATTTTGTCCAACTACAGTTCCTGTTCTTTCAGCTAATTTCCCTGCTTTATCGCGACCATATCCAACTGCAATTCCAACTGTTCCGCGTGCTTGTCCTGGTTGAGGTACAACAGGCAATTTAACCGTTACTCCATTTGAAGTAAGCGTTAAAACAGAAGATTCTCTGTCTTGACGCTCCATTAATTTGTAACCTTTCTCTTTCATATCCTCTGGAGACATGGTAATATAATTGTCCCAAGTGATTTTAGAAATAGGATCTGGTAACTCATGCAACCAAGGGTTGTTTCCTTGATTACCGTTACCGATAGCTACCTTTTCGTAAAGTGCCAATTCGATAGTTGCTCCTTTAATAGCATTAATAGTACTTGCTGCTGCACCTAAATCAACAGCCTTAGCTGTTACACTTAGCGGTGTAGCAGTGTCTTCCACTTTTACTACAACAGGAGCCGTTACTTTTGTGCTGTCAGCTACTGGCATTGCTGCCATTTCTTCCCCTTTTCCAACTTCAATTGCTCCATTATGTAAAGCGTTGTTCCAGAATTCTGTATAATTCATGTATTTTCCTTGCATAGGATAAACACGTTCCATCCATACTTTTTGTATGTAAGAATGATAGCTGGTCATGTTTCCAGCCCAACGTAATAATGATTCTTGTGCCTGACGTGTTCCCGAGCCTTCAGCTGCAAATAACGGAGTGATGGTAGGTTGTGCTAAGCTGTAGTGTGCTTTCTTAGGATTAAAATCGTTCCATGATTCCAAGTAATGGTGATCAGGACAAATATGTGTAGCCATCGAAGCTGTTTCATCTGCTCTGTCGGCAAAAGAAACACGCAACTTCACTTTATTATATGCCTCAGCAAATTTTAATGCAGCAGGAGCAGTATAAACAGGGTTAGTATTATATGTAATAATCGCTCCGATTTTTCCACTTGCCATTTCAGCAACAAGCTCTACAAATGCAGCATCGTCACCTTGACGCAGATAGGAAGGGTTTTCAATATCAATTGTTTTTCCGTAGTTTCCAAGCATTTGGTTAATGCCATTTACAACCAGTTGCACATTTACATCGTTTGAGCCGGAAACAACTAATGACTTTCCTTTGTTCTCAGCCAATTCTTTTGCAACTTTTGCAATAGCAGTGTCACAAGCCAAAGCAGAAGAAGCGAGTGTAGCTCCTCCAACAATTTTTGCAACTGCGTTGTATAAATTCACAACCACTTTTCCTTGTTCAGAAACTTTTACTGGAACACGCTCATCAGCATTCGCACCTGTTAAAGAAAGGTTTGATTCAAACTGAATGTGTTTCGACATTTTATTTTTGTTCTTACCAACTTTACGTGTTTTTGAATATTGATTTGCATATTCAATAGGAGAAAGCCAGTTAGCAAGGAAATCGGCACCAATACCAACGATTACTTCTGCATGATTAAAAGAGTAAGAAGGAATTACTTCCTGTCCGAATGATTGTGCATTTGCTTTTGCCATTCCGGAGTATGAAACAGCATCATACGTTACATGTTTTGTGTTCGGGTATTGAGCTGCAAGTTCTGCAATAGCAGCCTTTGTGGAAGGACTGATAATTGTAGAGGAAAGAATACGGATCCCTAAATTCTCTCTGCTTACTTTTCCAACAATTCCACCAATCTCCTGATCAATGTTTTTCCAAGTTGCCGGCTTCCATTCGTTTCCTGCTTTAGTAACTGGACCAGTTAATCTAGATGAATCGTATAATGAAAGGATAGATGCTTGAACACGAGCACTTGTTCCGCCCATTGTTACTTTTGATAATTCGTTTCCTTCAACTTTAATAGGGCGACCTTCACGTGTTTTTACAATTACAGCAGCATAATCATAACCATCGTGGAAAGTAGAAGCGTACCAGTTTGCAACACCAGGAGTAATTTCTTCTGGCTTTACAACGTAAGGAATTGCTTTGTTAACAGGTGTTTCGCAAGCCGCCAACGAAGCAGCAGTTACACTGAACCCTAAAAATTTTAGGAAATCTCTTCGGTTGGTTCCGCTGTTATCAGCAAGTTTGCTGTCGCCTAGGAACTCCGCTACGGGGATTTGTTCTGCAAATTCACTATTAGCATTTTGAACAAATTCAGGGCTATTGTTTAATTCTTCTAGTCCTTTCCAGTATTTTTTTGTTGCCATATCTTTTATAAAATAAATTCTAAATTTTCTTTACTCTTCGATTTTGTCACCCCGAGCATTCTGCATTAAAGCAGGCACTATCGAAGGGTTAAATCTTAAATCCTAATTTTTTTCTCCCAACTTCCCTCTTTTGACTCAATGCTAGTAGTGGCATTTTCCACACTCAATTCCACCCATTTTATCAACTGTAAATTTGCGTTGATCCAAAGGAAGGTTCTTGAATTTTTCAGCTAATTTTTTGTGTAAGCTTTCGTAGTAAGGGTTGTCTTTCATTCCCGGTACTTCTGTTGTTCTGTGACAATCAATACACCAAGCCATTGATAATGGTTGAACTTGTTTTGCAGTAGTCATTGTAGTTAAGTCCCCGTGACAAGTTGCACAATCTTGTTTACCAACTTTAACGTGTTGTTGGTGACTGAAGAATACGAAATCTTGTAAGTTGTGAACTTTAACCCACTGAATTGGTTTTTGTGGTTTGTTATATTTTGCTGCTTGAGGATCCCATCCTGCTGCATCATAAATTTTAGCAATTTCTGCAGTGCCTGCATCCGATTGTCCTTTGCTGATTCCTCTGTGACAGTTCATACAAACATTCACAGTTGGAATTCCTGCCGTTTTACTTCTTTCAACACCAGAGTGACAATATTGACAGTTGATAGCATTGTCGCCCGCGTGAATTTTGTGTGAAAAGGCGATAGGTTGTTCAGGGTGATACTCCAATTTTGTATCTGGGTTAGCGTATATTCCAATGTCTTTCAAAGCATACCATCCCGCTGAAAGTAAGCCTCCAACTATAAATAATATTACAACACCTGTAGTTGTTTTGTTTGCACCCATCCAGTTTTTAAATTCTGTCCAAGCACCAATTTTTTCTTCTTCAGGAATTCCTAATTTTTCGTTTTGTAAATTTTTAAGGGAGTGACGAACACCACGTAAAACCGCAACTATAATGATTAAGAAAGCAATGATTCCGATTAATAATGTCATAGGATTGTCAGCTTTTTCTCCGCTAGCTTCTCCTGCAGGGCCATCAGCCTTAATTTTAACTGGTGGCTTATATGTTTTGATGTACTCAATTACCGCTTTGATGTCCGCATCAGGCATCGTAGGGAAAGTTGTCATTACAGAAGCATCAAAGGCGCTGATTTTAACAGCGTAAGTCTCACCAGTGGCTGTTAGTGCTACGTTGTTTTTTATCCATTTCAACATCCATTCTTCGCTAGGAACGCGTTTCATAACACCTTCTAATCCAGGACCGGTAACGGTTTCTTTACCCAAACTGTGACATACGGCACAATTATCCTTGAATATTTTTTCGCCATCTTGGGCGGAAACGGGGTTAATACTTAGAAAGAATGATAAAAATAGGAGGGAAAAAATTGCCAAAAAGTGTTTTTTTGACTGTTTACAAATTGTATCCATATTGATTTTTAACTATTTAACTCCGTTGAAAACCTCTACTATTAGAGAGCGAACTATTACTTGAGCGACAAATTTATAAGAAACATTAATTGGCGATTCAAAAAACGTTAAATATTTATAAAAAAAGCACAATTTATATTCATTCTAAATAGCGGGAGAGCTGATTCTGATTTTCCTAGCAAAATTCGTCCATAAAAAAATAGAATTGGTCAAAGAAACAACAGTACTTGTCGAGGCAATTTTTTCAAAATTTTGGTGTGATTTTAGATAAACACAAATTAAAAAATTATCTTTGTACAATGAAAAATTTTGATGTAATAATTAGTGCATTTTTTATTCTTTTTTCGAATCAATTTTTAGCTGCTCAGAAAATAAATTCTGATACTGGAAAGGTGCAACTTGTGCAGGAGTACAAGATTAAAGAATTAGTAAATAAACACATCGAAGTAAATTCAAAAGCACCTATAAAAGGGTATCGCATCAAAATACATTTCGGCTCCGATAAAAACAAAGCGAAAGAAATAAAGGCAAAATTTATTT